>DASPJC010000058.1:0-3526 GCA_035628815.1 Ohtaekwangia sp.
CCACGATGTCTGGACGCGTACCTACAGCGGATCAGGCATTGGAACGGCGGACAATAATTTCGATCCTTTCAACGAGAGTATTTATGACTGGATGTTCAGGTACAAACGCGACGAAGAGTAGCATTTGCCGGAATCATCAGACCTTGGCCTTGCGGATACCCATCTGCAAGGCTTTATTTTGCCGGATACTTTTCCTGCAGGGTGGCTACGGATCTTTGGATCAGTTTTTCGAGAACGGAAATATTCACATCGTCGAGCTTTTTAATGTACAGGCACCCTTTTGCGGCTTTGTACTTGCCCAGTTTTTCGATGAGGTCTGCATGCGGAAATGCACCCAGCATCACATAGATGGAGATATTTTGTTTCCGGGGCGAGAACCCGGCCAGGCAAGAATCGCCCTCATGGCCGCTATCATAGGTGTAGTGATATTTCCCGAAGCCGACAATGGACGTCCCCCACATTTTCGGCTTTGAACCCGTGATCTTCTTCATGATCGCGATTAATTTCTGACAGTCGTCGCGGAGATTTTCGTCAGCAATTTTTTCAAGAAAACTTTCGACGGATTGTTCGGTGGGTTTTGTTTTTGCTTCAGCCATGACATTCTTTTGGAGGTCGGTACAGTGTCTGATAAAGATAAGATTTCTCTGGATTGCAACGACACGCGGAAAGCCTTTTTGAATTTTCGACGGCTGAAGAGACTAAATTTAATTTACTGCTTCAGGGGAACAAAGCTTGTCCGGTAGGGTCCATTGGATCACATTCAGTTCGATCGGTCGTAAGGCGTCGTTCCCTTCTGTTATCGCGAGGAACTGATTTACCGGCATGTCATGAAACACCTGCACCCGGTTACTCCCGTGCCAGCGGATTTCAATGGTGTCGATCTTTTTGGCACTCCCCACGCCGATCTCACGGCGCAGCGGCGACGACCCGAAGCTTCCGCCTGCGTTAACATCGCGAAAGATATTCCGGGTTCTTCCATTTTCGGTGACCGTGATTTTAATCCTGCTCCCGATCGCCGCCCGGTTCGACTGTACACCCTCGAGGTTCAGACAGATCCAGTTATTTTTACCCTGACCGGGATTCATAAAAAATGAATTCTGATAAGCGTCGCCGGGAAGCGCGCCGCCCATTTCAACATAAAGATCCTGATCTCCATCATTATCCATATCGGCGAAGGATACACCGTGTCCCTTCTGCAGGTGACCTACACGAGCCGAGGCGGTGATGTCTTCAAATATTTTGCCGCCGTTGTTTCTGAACATCTTGTTCGGTATGACCGATTGATACTGCGGATTGCCAGTGCCGAGGTACATGTCGAGAAATCCGTCATTGTCGATATCGCCAAAATTGGAACCCATTGCAAAAGCAATTTGACTTAAGCCAGACACCGCAGCGGTATTGGTAAAGGTTCCATCACCGTTGTTCCGGTATAAGATCATCTTGCCGGCATTTCCTGTCGGCATGCCGAGATTCTCCAATGCTGCATAGTGCGCCAGGGACTGGTCCCATGAGTAATCGCAAACAAAAATGTCAAGCCACCCGTCGTTATCGTAATCCCAGAACCACGTCGGAAAGGTACTACCGCGTTCTTTATGAAGGCCGGCTTGTATTGTTACGTCTTCGAAGGCGATCTCATCCCCGCGGATCCCGTTATTCTTCAAAAGCATGCGGTGCCCGTCCATTGTCGACAGGTAAATATCCTTCCACCCGTCGTTGTCGAAGTCGCCGGATGTTACACCTTTAACATAATACATCTTATCGCAGCCAGCCTTTGTGGCGATCTCCCGGAATGTCCCGTCCTGGTTATTGATGTACAGTTCGCATGGATGCAGTGCAACGGCCGCCTTATCCGTGCCGGCAAAATCGTCGGTGACCGATTCATTGCCAATGAAGAGATCAAGCCAGCCGTCGTTGTTGAAATCGTTCCATGTAGCGGTTTGTGTCGGGTGAAAGGAGAGCAGTCCGCTCGACGCTGTCACGTCGGTAAATGTATCGTCGCCGTTGTTTCGTAACAACGAATTGGGTTCCTTCCCTAACTTCCTTTTCCAGGCACCCCGTAATACAAAGATATCCTTGTACCCGTCGTTGTTGTAATCTGTCTGCATGATGTTCAATCCGCCGGCGATACCTTTCAATCCGGCCGGCCCGGTCTGGTCTATGAATGTCCCATTCTTATTGTTCATGAAAAAACGGATATTCTCATGAAGTCCCCACCCGGAGGTGACGATGTCCAGGTATCCGTCGTTGTTGAAGTCATCCGTAATGCTGCCACCGGACATACTTTTTACATCTACCTTAAGGCTCCCCGCAATGTCGACGAAGGGCTTGATCTCCGGATGATCGTTAACGTCCAGCCCCGGGATAAGAAAATGATCTGGTACTTCGCCGGGATAGCGACCAATGGTCATGTATGCGATATTCAAAAGCCAGCGCGATTCAAGATCTTCCGGGTTTTCATTTAACAGGTCCTGGTATAACCGGATAGCTTCCTGCGATCCGTGCTGATCGCGATGCAGGCCCGCGCCTTTAATGGGGAGGATACAGGATTCAGCTGCATGGCTGGAAATACAATTCGAACGCTCGCCGAGCCGAAGATATGCCAGGGCCAGGTCTTTCTTCATACGCGGCGGATCGTAGGGCATTTTTTCCAGAATGATATTTTCCAGGATATCAACAGCCTCCGGTTCACGCCCCAACTCCAGGAGGGCCCTCGCTTTCCGGTAGCGATTAAACCGTCGCTGCGGAACGGATTGGTCCGGAAGACGCAATGACGAGTCGATGCTTCGGAGCTTGGCCCCCGGATCGTACACATTCCAGGACACGGCATTCTCCCGCCTGATTTTTTTAATGGTATTAACCATCTGCTGATGGCCCGACTGCGGCTGAAGATCAATGCTGCAGGACAACAACACGACACAGAGAAACGCGACAAATGATTTTAATTGCATGCGTTGGCGAAAATGCAGACAAAGACAAATAAACGTTAACGGGTGGATACTTTTTTGATAAGCGGATAGGTAGTCCGTTATGCTGGACCATACATAACCAATTGCTTCCTTACATCAGAAACTTCTTCAAAACAACGGGCCCGACCGGGCTTGAGCCCCGCGGCAAAAAGCTCAGTTAGAGCACTGATATTGTGGCCATGAGAAACCGGGAATGCAGATCAATCATCATCGATACTTGATTATATTCGTGCTTTACATAAGTATGCAAAATAAAGGGCCTATTTCCCGGGGGGATCGTTTCCTTCGCAAGATCTTTCCGTACCTCATTTTATTCGTCATGCTTGCAGGAGCAGCAGGCTGTTCAAAACATAAGGTCGCGGAATCTCATTATCAAAAGACCGCCGTTGCCTGGCCCGACAGCGTGCACTGGTGGAAAGCCAATAACCTGAGGACTATCCAGGTGAACCTGCCCGCGTATGAAGCCGGCCTGAACCCCGACTCACTGGTTGCCGACCTGGTTGGGTTTTCTGCGAACACATTGATCATCAATGCCGGCGGGATCATGGCCTTTTACCCAA
>DASPJC010000059.1:0-3760 GCA_035628815.1 Ohtaekwangia sp.
TGGACTGCCCGGTCTGTGACCAGGCTGGTGAGTGCGATCTTCAGAACCTTGCCTATGAGCACGGGCTGGCAAAAACGCGCTATGAGGAAGAACGTCGTACGTTTGACAAGATCGACATTGGTGACAAGATCAAACTGCATATGACGCGATGCATTCTTTGTTACCGATGCACGTTTGTCGCAGACCAGCTGACGAATACACGTGTTCATGGCATTCTCAACCGCGGCGATGCATCCGAGATCAGCACGTATATCGAAAAAGCTGTTGATAATGACTTTTCGGGGAATATGATCGATGTGTGCCCGGTGGGTGCGCTGACGGACAAAACCTTCCGCTTTAAAAGCCGGGTATGGTTCACCAAACCGCTGGACGCACACCGCCATTGCGACAAATGTTCCGGCAAGGTCGTGCTGTGGACGAAAGGTGAAGAAGTACTGCGCGTATCTGCCAGAAAGGATCAGTATGCCGAAGTGAAGGAATACATCTGTAACGAATGCCGGTACGATCACAAGAATATGAAAGACTGGGTTATTGAAGGCCCGAGACATATCGAGCGCAATTCGGTGATCTCGCAGAACCACTATGAAAAGATCGACCTCCAGAAACTGAAACTTGAAGTGGACCGGCAAATTACATTTCAAAAGGGAAAACAACTGCCACAGTCTAATCCGTCAGCATCATGATGTCTTTCTTTATTTATAAGCTTGTCCTTGTCCTGATCGTCTTTACGATCACCCTGCTGGTTGCGGCGTATTCGACGTATGCCGAACGCAAGGTCGCAGCTTTTCTGCAGGACCGCGTGGGGCCCGATCGCGCGGGACCTTTTGGAATTCTGCAGCCTTTGGCCGATGGATTGAAATTCATCATGAAAGAAGAGATCATTCCGGTCGTATCCAATAAGTTGCTTTTTGTGCTTGGCCCCTGCATCGCGATGATGACGGCCCTCATGGCCGGCGTCGTCATACCGTGGGGAAGCACGCTGCTCATTAACGGACAGGAATATGCCATGCAGATCACCGATATCAACATCGGTATCCTGTACGTATTCGGTGTGGTGTCGATCGGTGTGTATGGAATCATGATCGGCGGGTGGGCGTCGAATAACAAGTTCTCACTGCTCGGAGCGGTCCGCGCTTCCGCACAGATGATCAGCTACGAGATCGCCATGGGACTTTCCCTCATCGCACTTATTATCATGACGGGGACGTTAAGCCTTGGCGAGATCACAGCACAGCAGGCGGGTGGCGTCGGTGGAAACTGGAATTTCTGGAATGTGGTCTATCAGCCCGTTGGATTCCTGATCTTCCTGGTATGTGCGTTCGCGGAATGCAACCGCACACCTTTCGATCTCCCGGAATGCGAGACGGAGCTCGTCGGCGGATATCACACGGAATACAGCAGCATGAAGCTCGGTTTCTATCTCTTCGCGGAATACATCAACATGTTCATTTCGTCGGCGGTGATTGCCACCTTGTATTTCGGGGGATATAATTTTCCTTTCATGAACGATCTCGGCCTCAGCCACAATACCGTATCAATCCTCGGTGCTTTGGCAATGTTTGGCAAAGTGGCTTTCTTCATCTTCTTTTTCATGTGGATACGCTGGACGATCCCGCGCTTCCGCTATGATCAGCTGATGCACCTGGGCTGGCGTGTGTTGATACCCCTGGCGATCGTGAACATCGTACTGACAGGGTTGGTGATGATTTTATTCAGATAATACATCCTGTCGTGACGCCTGGCGAAGCGATGGGAAAAATATAACGATATGCAATTAACGAACCGGTCAAAAGTAGTCGTCAAGAAAGAAATGAATTTCTGGGAGCGCATTTACCTCCCGGCCATTCTCGGCGGCATTGCGATCACCATCCGGCACTTATTTAAAAAATCGTCCACGGTAAGGTACCCCGAAACAAAACGGGAGGTGAGCGCGGTATGGCGCGGTCAGCACGTACTGAAGCGCGACGATAAAGGCGCGGAACGGTGTACGGCGTGTGGATTATGCGCGGTGGCCTGCCCTGCCGAAGCCATTACCATGACGGCGGCTGAACGCAAGAAGGGTGAAGAACATTTATACCGTGAGGAAAAGTACGCGTCTACGTATGAGATCAATATGCTTCGCTGTATTTTTTGCGGGCTATGTGAAGAAGCGTGCCCGAAGGAAGCGATCTTCCTGACGGATCGCATCCTCCCGACCGACTACGGCCGCAATGAATTTGTATTTGGAAAGGACAAGCTGGTGGAGCCGCTGGATAAGCGCATCGACGTATCCAAAAGACAAACACAGGACGTCCTCGAATTCAAACAGCTTAAAAAACTTAGTCATAATAAATAAACAGTGCTGCCGTGACGCTCAATATTTTCTATTTTCTTTCTTTTCTGGCCGTACTCTCTGCATTGATGGTCGTCTTTTCCAGGAACCCCGTATACAGTGTACTTTATCTCATTATTACTTTCTTCACGATAGCCGGGCACTATGTTTTGCTGAACGCACAGTTCCTGGCGGTAGTGCATATCATTGTTTATGCAGGCGCCATCATGGTGCTTTTTCTTTACGTGATCATGCTGCTGAACCTCAACCGCGAATCTGAGCCGCAAAAAAGCAGTCTTCTGAAAGTTGCTGCAACCATCTGCGCTGGTCTGCTGATGATCGTGCTGGTCGGTTCCCTGAAGGGCGCGGAAAATATCCTGCAGGCAGATAACGGCGCCACCGATATCGGTCTGGTGAAGAATCTGGGAAAAATCCTGTTTGACGAATTTTTACTTCCCTTCGAGATCACTTCCCTCCTGCTGCTTGCCGCCATGGTCGGCGCTGTAATGTTGGGAAAATCTGAAAAAGCAAACGACACCATATAACGATACGGACCTACAACGATGCAACCCCAAAACCATATTCCGATAGATTACTACATCTGGCTCGCGGTGACGCTGTTTTCAATCGGCGTACTGGGTGTGCTCTATCGCCGCAACGCCATCATTGTGTTCATGTGCATCGAACTTATGCTGAATGCCGTCAACATTCTGATGGTAGCATTTTCCAGCTATCTCAATGACGCCGCAGGTCAGGTATTCGTCTTTTTCATCATGGCCGTCGCCGCGGCAGAAGTGGCCGTCGGGCTCGCCATCCTGGTGATGACGTTCCGCAATACAAAAACAACAGATATTAATATTCTCAATCGGTTAAAATGGTAAGTATAGCATTACTGGTAAGCCTGGTACCCCTTTTCCCGCTACTGGGCTTTCTGATCGTTGCCCTCAACACCCGTAAACTCACCCACGGCGTGACATCCTTTGTTGCCTGCGGCGCCGTGCTGCTGTCGTTCATCCTGTCTGTAATCATATTCTTTCAGTTACTGGGCGCGCCGGAAGGAGCGCGATCCATCACGGTAACGCTATACGAGTGGATCGCAGCCGGGAACTTCACGGCCTCCATCAGCTTCCTCATCGACCCGCTTTCCGCTATCTTCCTGTTGATCATCACCGGCGTCGGTTTCCTGATCCATGTCTACTCCATCGGTTACATGCACGATGATCCGGCATTCAACCGTTTCTTCTCCTACCTCAACCTGTTCGTGTTCTTCATGCTGCTGCTGGTAATGGGCTCCAATTACCTGCTGATGTTTGTAGGATGGGAGGGCGTGGGACTTTGCTCCTACCTGCTCATTGGTTTCTGGTTCAAAAATCAGTCTTACAACAATGCCGCCAACAAGGCATTTATCATGAACCGCATCGGTGACCTGGGAATGCTTATCGGTATTAT
>DASPJC010000060.1:0-5067 GCA_035628815.1 Ohtaekwangia sp.
CGCTTGAAGTTATACTCCTTTACCAGCGCCTCTACCTGGGCCCGGTTGGCAGGATTGGCCATGTCTTTCGATAACAGTGTTACCAGCGATTTTGCAATGGTCTCGTCTTTTGGATAGGCATCGCGCAGTCGCTTCAGGGTCTCGGCATCTGTTATTGTTGACAGTGCTTTGAGTTTCACATGATCGGCATCCTTTTGAAGTTTTTTATCCTGGATGTAGGACAGCGTTTTCATGCCCTGGAAATAGTCTTTGCTTTCCAGGTGTGCTTTGCCCAGCCAGTAATTCACATCGTCCATTTTGTCCCATGTGGGATGAACCGACTTGACCTGGGTGAGCATATCCTTGGCCACGGCCAGGAACCCCTGATGGTAGGCGGCGAGGGCATAATAAAATGAGGCGTAGGCCGAGAACTGGTTGCGCTGATCGTAGGGAATGAGCGGCTTAAAGCTTTCCATGGCGAGGTTGTACTTTCCCTCCCGGAAAAGCTGCTTGGCCATAAAGTATTGTTTATTGTAGTCGACGACCTGTGCCTCCGAAGAATTTACAACGCCCAGCAGACTGCCGGCCAGGACGATGATCATTAAAATCTTTTTTCCTAATACGCTGCTCATGGTGTGCTCTTTCATTGGGGTACTTCACCGGTTATCGGCAAAAATGATGGTATATGCTTCAGGTTCAGACTTTTTTTCGTCTACCTGTCTTTGTTACCTGTGAGTATGCCCGTGCTCTTGACGAATTTCACAAAGATATTATTCCCACTCGATTGTGGCTGGCGGTTTTGAGCTGATATCATAAACGACGCGGTTTACGCCCTTTACCTTGTTGATAATGTCGCTCGACACCTCGGCCAGGAACTCATAGGGAAGGTGGGCCCAATCGGCGGTCATACCGTCGGTACTGGTGACCGCCCGTAAAGCTACTACCCGTTCATAGGTGCGTTCGTCGCCCATAACCCCCACCGCCTGTACAGGAAGCAACATTGCACCTGCCTGCCATACCTTGTCGTAAAGGCCGTGTTTACGCAGCCCGCCAATAAAAATACTGTCGACTTCCTGCAGGATATTGACTTTTTCAGGAGTTATGTCACCCAGGATACGGATTCCGAGCCCCGGTCCCGGAAAAGGATGACGCCCTAAAATAACAGGATCGATGCCCAGTGTTTTGCCAACAACGCGAACTTCGTCCTTGAACAGTGTATTTAATGGTTCGACCACCTTCAGTTTCATGGTTGCCGGCAGGCCGCCGACATTGTGGTGCGACTTGATTGTAGCGGAAGGTCCTTTTACAGACACCGACTCGATCACGTCCGGATAGATCGTGCCCTGTCCGAGCCATGAAACCCCTTCTATCCGATGGGCTTCCACGTCGAAGACATCAATAAAGGTTTTGCCAATGGCCTTTCGTTTTGATTCCGGTTCGGTAAGGCCTTGCAATGCTTTATAAAAACGGTCTTTTGCATCGACGCCGGTAATATTCAGGCCCATATGCTTGTAGGAATCGAGTACCTGGGTAAACTCACCCTTCCTGAGCAATCCGTTGTCTACAAAAATGCAATGCAGGTTTTTGCCGATTGCTTTGTGAATCAACGTCGCGGCCACAGTTGAGTCGACACCCCCGGAAAGGGCCATCACGACCTTATCGTTGCCAAGCCTGGTCTTCAGGTCGGCAATGGTAGTCTCTACAAACTGATCGGGCGTCCAATCCTGTGCACAACCACATATATGTACGACAAAATTTCGCAGCAGCTCTTTTCCCTGGACCGTATGGGTTACTTCGGGATGGAATTGGATGCCGTAAATCTGCTTACCCCTCACGCGGTACGCCGCTACTTCAACGGAAGGTGTAGAGGCGATCAGTTCAAAAGACGGGGGAATCGATTTGATGGTATCGGCATGCGACATCCAAACCTGGGTATCGATGGAAATTTCTTTTAATAGCGCGTTGTGATGATCCACCTTTGTCAGCTTGGCGCGGCCATACTCACGGCTGGTGGAAGGCATAACGCTGCCGCCATTCTGATGGGCAATGAGTTGCGCTCCATAGCAAACCCCCAATACGGGCACCTTTCCGTCAAAAGTTTTCAGGTCAACGTCAGGTGCGCCCTGGTCGCGCACAGAGCATGGGCTGCCGGAGAGGATGAGGCCCTTGACGTCATCGCTAAGGGGCGGAATCTTGTTAAAAGGGTGAATTTCGCAATAAACATTCAGTTCCCGGATCCTGCGGGCGATCAATTGGGTATACTGTGAACCGAAGTCCAGAATGAGTATCTGTTGTGGCATGGCTGCAAAGATAAACCGAGATTTTTTCGGTGGAAGCAGTCTTTCAGAATTATCAGAAAATGCTTCAAAACCGTTTTTGCAGCAGCGTAATACGTTAGTCGCCCATCAACGCGATGCCCAATTGAAATCCAACGGTTGAAAAGTTCTTGTAGTCGAAATAGTCGCTTTTGTTGGTCGAGTAATCAAAGTGGACAGCGGCCATCAGCCCGAAAGATCTGCCGACCCTGACCAGGATGCCAGCTTCCGGCCGGGCCAGGAAACCCCAGTTCTTATCCTCCTCTGTGTAAATGTTGTAATACATCTTGTACTCGTTCATGTTTGCACCCAGTCCGATGCCCACATACGGATAAAAGCGGTCGCCATCACCCACCGTAAAATTGTACTGGCCTGTGGCAGTAATGCCGTAGGTGTAGATGTAATTAAAGTAATCCGTGGTTAACGCGCCATTCTCGGTCGGAAATGTTTGTTTCGGCTGATACTGATCGAGGGTAGCCCAGTTGAGATCCAGCCCTACGCTGAATTTTTCGTTGTTCAGAAATGCGCGGTATCCGGCTTTTCCCCCGGCTGTACTGGTGCCACTGATCCAGTCGGTGGACGACACCGGTATGTTGATATCCCAGGTCAGGTAGAAATAATTTTCCTGTGCCTGCAGTGCATAGCCCGAAAGCAACAATATCGCAATGGAAGTGAATTTTTTCATCATTGGCCGAGATAGGGTGATTGATCAAACGCCTGGTGGATGGCGTCGACGGATTGCTGCTCAAAATTTACCGAGTTAATAACATCGCCCATGTAGGCATTCCAGACAACCTTTACCTGATTATTGGCACCACGGTTTTTAAGATCGATGATTTCCACAACCAGTGTAGCGGTGTTCGACGCATACGTTTGAATGTAGGGGTAATAATAGTAGCCACTATAACCATAGTAGTAGGAGTAGTAGCTGGGGTATACTATCTCCTGAAACAGGTTGAGATTGCTCACGACGTAGATATTAATACCGAGATCCGGGTCGTCATCGCGTTCCACTTTTTCAAAATGGACGTTCAGGTCGGTTTCAACAGCCTCGATGACCTTGCGTGGATACTGGAAATTAGTCGAATACACCCGGATCGTGTCCTTCGGGTCCGTATTGCTTACAAATCCGATGGTGTCTTTTGAGATCACGTAGGTCGCATACTCACTGAAATCAGCTGCGGGATCGAAATTGGTGGAGACTACCAGTTCATCGAGCAGCTGCATATTGTCCGGCTCCGGCCGGCATGACCAGCAACCCACCAGGACCAATGCACCGAAGAAAATATTTTTCAACATGTTGTATTTGCTTTCTTTTTAAATAAAACGAAGCGCGCGTACAGAAATTACCGTGCGGCGTATCGTATAGACACGGATTGATGGGCTTTGGTTTAAACGGGCCGCGCCAAAATCAGGCCTAATCCGAATAATAACACAAAAAGCAAGGTAGAAAGCGCCATCTGCTTCAGGTACGGGTCCAGCAACTCCGGCGGCTTTTTACTAACAGCTTTTCCATTGCTGATAAAAATTGGTGCCGTCAGCAGAAAGATCAACTGAACAGGAGAAACGTAATGAATTACGGTATAGGCAACAGCGCTCAGGTGGCCCGCCGTCAATAGCGACCAGTGATACAATACGGCGTTCTCCCTACCAATGCGCACGGGGATGGAATACTTGCCGGCTTTCCGGTCGGGAATGATATCCCGGATATTATTGATATTGAGTACAGCCATTGCGAACACGCCACAGCTGAAGGCAGGAAGAACCTCGGCCCATGATACTTCCTTCATGAACAGGTAGTAGGAACCCAGCACACCAACCAGGCCGAAAAAAATCAACACGGCGATATCGCCGAAGCCCCTGTATCCATAAGGTTTTTTGCCAACGGTATAAGCAATGGCCGCCAGGATACTGATGATACCCAGGCCCAGAAAGAAAAGAACGACATTCCAGTTAAGTCCAAAGGAAACCAGTAAAAGCGTTGTTCCGCTGATCAGGCAAAGTATTACTAAAAGAATGACGGCACTTTTCATCTGGCGTGCCGATATCGCCCCGCGTTGCACCGCCCGCGATGGTCCTTTTCGCTCGGCATTGTCGGCGCCGTGGATACTGTCGCCATAATCGTTGGCCAGGTTGGAGAGCACCTGCAGCAAAATGGTCGTGCAGACACACAACAGGAAAATATCAAGCCGGAAAGCGTTTGCCGCGGCCGCGAGAAACCCGCCCATGCCAATGCACGACAAGGCAAGCGGCAGGGTCCGCAATCGAAAGGCTTGTATCCAGGCTTTTGCGCTATTCACCATTTATAATTTACCAGTGATAACCTCATCCAGCGGATTGATCTTCGCCGGATAAAAGGTCACATTACCATCCTTGTCAATGAGATACTTGCAGAAGTTCCAGGAAGGGATCTGTCCGGTTTTGGCCGACAACCATTGAAATAACGGATGCTGGTCCTTTCCTTTCACCGAAAGTTTCTCAAACATCGGGAAGGAAATCCCATAAGTCGTGTGACAAAATTCAGCGATCTCCTCGTTTGTCCCCGGTTCCTGCCAGAGGAAATTATTGGCTGGAAAACCAAGTACCGTTACCCTGTCGCCATACGTCTCGTGCAATTTTTGAAGGTCTGCATATTGCGGTGTATAGCCGCACCGTGACGCGGTATTCACAATGAGCAGGTTTTTTCCTTTGTAATGCGACAGGGTCACATCCTTTCCATCGAGCGCACGAAGGCTGAAATCATAGACAGAACCGCGGGGATTGCCCGGTTTTT
>DASPJC010000061.1:0-3939 GCA_035628815.1 Ohtaekwangia sp.
GTCCAACGGCGCCATGCCCTGGCAACGCAGCGGTCTCGTTGTAGGTAAATTCATGCTTTTTAATGGAGTTTCCTGACGCATCCAGCTCTGTAATGCTGTTTAACTTCAACCGGGCCGCTCCATTCGGAAAATAACCGGTCTGAAAAGTAAACCTCTTATCAATTACCGCCGGATCAGTCAATGTCTCGTGCTGTACGATGATCTCAGTTAACCGCGATATAGGCCCGAAGTCGGTCCGGTCGGAAGCCCTGTTGAAAAGTATACTTCCCTTTGCAAAGGTTATCGATTCAAGATAAAGTTCAGAGATTATTCTGAAATTGAAGGTGTTCCCAAAATCATGTTGTGCGGTACTTAACCCGGATTGGTCGCATCTGTCGCCAAGTATTTCAACGTAGTCAGTCGTGTTGATGGTATAGGGGGTTCCACTGCCATAGTTAAAATTGATGTGATCCGTATCATCCGCGGAAATAATTTCAGTTAGGTAGTACGTGCCCGTATAGGTGTCGGACTCTTCGCCGTCAGGCGTATAGGTTCCGGCTGTCAAAGTCTCCAATGTAAAAAACCGGTATTTTGTGCCATCCTCCGTAACAATCGTAAAGCCCTTTGGAGAACTGCTGTAGGTGATGTCAAGCGGTTCACGGGGAATCAGCACGGGTTGCCTGTCATCGTTAAGGACAAATTTCCCGGAGCGTCCGGCAAAATTATAAAAGTAAATGTCTGACTCGTTATCGGCAGTGCCCCGCGTAACGCTCAAAAGAAAATCGAGATCCTCCTCTCCAATATCGGCGGCGTGCTGCGTAGTAAAGGGATCCAGGAACCCAATTCCGGAATCGTCCCCGAGCCCGACAGCACTTCGCGAAATTGCGCCGCCTGCAAAGAGTGTCCAGCCAAGACCGGCCCAGGGTGCAAGTTCGCTAACCCTGAAACCCGCTGCGTGATAGTTTAACGAAATGGGTAACTGAAGACTCCCGCTGACGATCGTATGCAACGGTATACGGATCTCGGGGATACCCGTGTGTAACGACACCGGTATGCTGCCATATTTACCGAGCGACGCTGCTGACGGCGACGGCGGTATGACTGTGGGCATTTTGGGCACTTCAACCTGTGCCCATGCTGTCAACTGAAACGATACAATAATGCCAGACAATAGAATGCGGCACAAGCGTTTTCTTGTGGATTGTTCCATAATACTCGGTGTATAAAGGGTAAGGAGGCCGTTAACGTCCTGCCTTGTTAAAAATTAAAATGGAACCGCACATAGAATTTTTTCAGCGCACACTGAATATCCAACAACTTTTATCCTGGCTAACAAAACATCTATCTCCCAACTGTCACATACAATTCTACTCATTTTTTTCACAACCAGCGCGCAAGCGTGTGATTTTTTTTCTTCATCAGGGCTTTAGCAAAGCGAGGTCACATCACACTTTCCTTCTACATCAACCTGCTCTGTTCTGGTCCTCAATTTATTATACCAAAAAAACATGGACGTCATTCTTCAAATCTTTGTCCAGCTATCGTCATCGGTAAACGACGCAGCCGTTGATGGGGCTGTCGCCTAACGCTTATGTGAAATCCATCCGCCAGCAACGTCAGGTCCAAGCTCCTCTTACGCGTAGGCAATCCGGCAATATCGCAGGCGTGACATTAATTCAACAACCTTAAAATAGGAGCTACAAAAAATATAATGGCCCTCGATAATCAACCTACAAGACCAGGTGGAGGATCTAAATAGCTCACAATAAAAGCCGTTGGCTCTATAAAAAGCATGTTTAATCTATCCTTCACTGCACCGTGTCACGTAAACCCTTAACCAACCCCATACTCCAGCAACGTCAACGCCAGATTCCTGTTATGCACCGGCAGCTCAACGCTATCCGGCGTTGTATAATTTTCGACGACCTGGAATCCGAAAGTCTTGTAATACCCGATGATCGTCGGGTTCGCCGCCCACGTGTCCATGCGTACGGAGTGAAAACCTTTTTCTTTTGCATGTGCTGCAGCCCAGTCGCGGATGGCACCAAAAAGTTTCCGGCCTTTGAATGCCGGATTTACCACGATGCGGTGAAGATAGATTGAGTCGCCCTGGTCGCGTTCACGCCAGATGATCTTGTCTTCATACGCAACGCTGAAGACGATCGCCATCACGCCGTCGACGAGTATCTTGTATTGGTTGCGCGCGCCGATGTCCATCATGATGGCGTTCCGGTCGTAATTCCTCCAGACGGGATAGCCTTTCTGTTCCTGGTATTGTATGGAGTGTTCGAACAACGTGAAGATCTCTTCAACGTCGGTTAGCACGGTATGCCGGACATCAATCATTGCTGTCAGTCGTTATCGGAAAGAAAAAAAAGAATTATTTACCAGTCCCAAACGAGACATAGGGAGGAAAGATACCATCCGTTCGAAATTTTTCCGCCGCAAAGGCTCGCAAAGGAGCGCAAAGAACCGCAGAGCGTGTAGCGGAAGATTAAAATACGTCAGAACTAATCGGCGCGGCGACTATGTAAAAGACCAGGAATGTCCTGCCCCGCAAAGGCTTTCCCTAATGCCTGGCGCCTTTCTCCAACACCTAAGCCTATGCCTAACTCACCGTCGATCCCGCGGCTACGTCATCATCCGGCAAAACGAGCTTAAGCTTACCGTTGTCTTCAGCCATCAGGATCATTCCCTGCGATTCAATACCCATCATTTTGCGCGGCGCAAGGTTCGCGATGAAAGTGACTTGTTTGCCCACCATCTGCTCCGGCGTATAATGCTTCGCAATACCACTGAGGATCGTGCGACGGTCAAGACCGGAATCCACCGTGAGCTTCAACAGCTTGTCGGACTTCTCCATCTTTTCAGCGGCCACGACTTTACCGATGCGGATGTCGATCTTGCTGAAGTCGTCGAATACAATTTCAGGTTTCAAAGGTTTTACATCACTAGCTTTCGTTTCCACAGGTTTATTCTTTCTGAGCTTTTCGATTTGCTTTTCGATCTCGGCATCCTCTACGTTACGGTATAATAATTCCGCGGGCGCGAGCTGGTGCTGTGCCGGAACGATGTGTATCATCTCTTCCTTCTTCCAGAACGCCTTCCACCCTTCTTCGTACGCGGCGCCGTTCAACTGCTTTTTGATACTGGCAGATCCGTCCGGCAGGAAAGGCTCACACGCGATCGCGATGTTGCCCACTACCGTGATGGCATAATTCAAAATGCATCCAACGGCCTCCATATCTTCTTTCGCCAGCTTCCACGGTTCTGCGTCGGCGAGGAATTTGTTGCCGATGCGGGCCATGTTGATCATCTGGAACTGCGCTTCACGGAAACGGAAATTCTTTAATGCATCCGCCATGGCTTTGATGGAGGCATTCAGCTCATCGTGGGCCTGGTTGTATGCCGCCAGAACTTTTTTGCGTTTGTCGTTCGTGCCCGGAAGCTCGTGCTCCGCCGGCACTTTACCATCGAAGTATTTCCAGGTGAGCACCATCACGCGGTTCACAAAATTTCCCAGGATGGCCACCATCTCGCTGTTCACTTTCTGCTGGTAGTCCTTCCAGGTGAAATCGGAATCTTTCGTTTCGGGTGAGATCGACGTGAGCACATAGCGCAGTTCATCCCTCCTGCCGGGCAGTTCCTGAAGATATTCGTGTAGCCATACGGCGTGATTGCGCGATGTTGAGAGCTTGTCGCCTTCGAGATTCAAAAATTCATTGGCCGGTACATTGTCGGGGAGAATGAAGTCGCCCTCGGCTTTCAACATGGAGGGGAAGATGATGCAATGAAAGACGATGTTGTCCTTGCCGATAAAATGCACGAGGCGGGTTTCGGGATCCTTCCAGTATTTTTCCCAGTCGTTGGGCTTTAATTCTTTTGTCGCGGAGATGTAGCCGATGGGTGCGTCGAACCAGACGTAGAGGACTTTTCCCTTGGCGTCGGGCAACGGTACGG
>DASPJC010000062.1:0-27814 GCA_035628815.1 Ohtaekwangia sp.
ACCCGTTCCTATGAGACCCATTCTTTCCATTGCATGCAAAAGCATGTAATGGAAAGAATGGGTCTCATGGGAACGGGTTGAACGAGAAAGATAGAACGCCACGGGCATAATGTCAATCAGATGTCAGCTGCTGATCGGCGCCACGAAGAAAAAGGTTGGTTTAATCGTCGCGCTTCTTCTTACTGAAGTCGTCAAAAATTGCATTGAATAATGAAAGGATGAGACTGAATGCCAGTGCCCACCAGAACCCGGCAACATGAAATCCCGGCACAAAATAGTCCACCAGCAATATGATGAGTGCATTGATTACGAGGAGGAACAATCCCAGTGTTACCACCGTGATGGGAATCGTAAAAAGGATGAGTACCGGTTTGACCGTGATGTTGGCCAGCGAAAGGACCGCGGCCACCAGTAATGCATAGCCGTAATGCATTACATGCACCCCCGGAAGCAGCCACCCGGTGAGAAGAACCGCAAGACCGGACAACAGGAACCTCATGAGACCACTCATAAAATAAAAAATTTCCTTCAATTTCTCCTTTTACCGGAACAACGCAAACTCTAAATTTCGGTCATGTACGCGATTGTTGATATTGAGACGACCGGGGGTTACGCGGCAAGCCATCGCATTACTGAAATTGCCATTTATCATCATGATGGTGTACAGCTCACCGATCACTATCATACCCTGCTAAATCCCGGCAGGAGCATTCCGTACTACATTACAGGCCTCACCGGGATCACCACAGAAATGGTGCTCGATGCGCCTTCGTTTGAGGAGGTTGCCGAAGAACTGTTTAACCTCCTTGACGGAAAGATCTTTGTGGCGCACAACGCGCATTTTGACTATTCGTTCCTCAAGCGCGAATTTGAAATGGCGGGGATTAACTGGGTCGCCAAAAAACTCTGCACCGTCCGACTAAGTCGCAAGATTGTGCCCGGGTTGCGGTCGTACAGCCTTGGCAGTCTCGCTGAAAGCCTCGGTGTGATGATCACGAACCGCCATCGCGCAGGGGGTGATGCATCGGCAACGGCCAAAATATTTGATTTGTTGTTGCGCCGCGACCGCGATAACTACATCGCACGGTGCCTGAAAAGAAATTCAGGCGAAACCATTCTTCCGCCCAACCTGCCTAAAGAGGAGTTTGACAAGTTACCCGCAAAACCAGGTGTTTATTATTTCCACAACGCCAGGGGACAGGTAATCTATGTTGGCAAGGCGATCAATATCAAAAAAAGGATTGCGGGACACTTCACGGGAGACGCGCGGGAATGGAGCCGGTCGCGTATACGAAATGAGATCCATCATGTCAGTTGTGAATTGACCGGCAATGAACTCATCGCGTTGATCCTCGAATCACAGGAGATCCGGCGCTTGTGGCCCAAGTATAATCAGGCGCAAAAATATCGCGTGGAGGAGTGGGGTATATTTGATTACGAGGACCGGAACGGTTACCTGCGTTTTTCAGTTAACCTCGCCGTGAAAGGTACCAGGCCTTTGATACGATTCAGTACGAAAGGCGATGCCTGGAATTTTTTGTGGGAAAAGGTAAGAAAGTATAAGCTATGTCCGAAGCTGTGCGGACTGCAGGTAGCCCAGGGTTTGTGTTTCAACTATCAGACGGGCGAGTGCCGCGGCGCCTGCATGTGCGTTGAATCGGTTAAACGATACAACAAACGCGTCGAGAAGGCCGTTCACGCCTTCCGTGCTAAGGAAGGTTCAGTCGCCATCATCGGGAAGGGACGGAGTTATGAGGAACAGTCACTCGTGCTGGTTGAAAACGGAACGTATCGCGGGTTTGGTTTTTTTAACAAGGACGTATCCATCAGCGATTTTGAATCGGCTAAAAACTATGTACGCACCAGTGTTGAGACGCCTACTGTTCAGAATCTTATCAATTCCTATCTGACCAATCCGCGCGGTGCCGAAATTGTTGCGTTTTAAGTAACGCGTAAAAGTCGCCGGCAGCATCGCGTATTCCGCCAGCCGGAATGTTACTCGCTAAGCCAGAGGCAGGCCCCAAGCCCGACAGGCTGCGAAACCCGGCTCCTTTAACTAGGGACGAACTCAAAACCCGAGACCCGAAACCTTAAACCCGAAACCCGATGAATAAACTCGCACTGCTTTTTCTGTTCGTCACCATTTCCGCTACAGCGCAGCCTTTCAAGCCGGAGATTGCATTCACGGTTGCCGAAAAAGATCTTATTCCTGAGGGCATCGCTTACGATTCCCGTGAAAAGGCTTTTTACCTGAGCAGTATTTACAAGAAAAAAATTGTCAGGATCTCGGCAAAAGGTGAAGTGCGGGATTTTATCGCGTCAGCTGCGGATGGCGTGGAGGAGGTTCTTGGAATGAAGGTCGACCAGAACGGCCTGCTGTGGGCCTGTAACAACACACCGGAGCACGACACTATGCGCAGAATTTCGAACGTCCACGTGTACGACACCAGAAACCGGTCTTTGTATAAACGGTTTCAGGTTACTGATGGGCGACCTCATCTTTTTAATGATCTCTACATTACAAAAGCGGGAGACGTATACATCACCGATACGCAGGCGGGAATGTTGTGGGTGATCCGCAAAGGGGGGAATGACATCGAAGCATTCACAAAACCGGGAAGTCTCGCTTTTCCAAACGGCATCACGGCAACCGAGGATGAGAGCAAAATTCTGGTGGCGACCGGAAGCGCGCTTGGCGTCGTCAGTATTGACATGGCATCGCGCAGCATTAACCCGCTTCGGAATGACCGGTATCTTATCATTGGCCTTGATGGTTTATACCGCCATAAGCATTCGCTGATTGGTGTCCAGAATACCACATTCCCTGAAGCGATAATCAGTATGACCATGACGCCTGGCGGGAATGGACTGGGAACGGTGGCATTCATTGCACACGGGCATCCGGCGATGGATACACCTACCACAGGTGTTATTGTAGGAGATGAATTTTATTTTATTGCCAACAGCCAGCTTCTGCAGATTATGGGGACCGGCGGCAAAATCAAGGATGTTGAAAAATTAAACGAATCCGTGATCATGAAGATAAAGTTGGAATGAGATGCAGGACAATTAATATCATCGTTTATGTTTGCATAACTCATTAACACATTACCGCATGATCCGCGATTACATCGTCTCAAACAAAGATCGTTTCCTGGCAGAACTTTTTGACTGGCTGAGAATCCCATCCATCAGTGCTGACAGCCGCCACAAAGGCGACGTGCGGAAGGCTGCTGAATTCCTTCGGGAGAAGCTGATCGCCGCGGGCGCTGACAAGGTGGAGATGTGCGAAACGAAGGGACATCCGATTGTTTATGCGGAAAAGATTATCGATTCGAAACTACCGACTGTACTGGTGTACGGACACTATGATGTTCAGCCGGCCGATCCCGTCGAACTGTGGACATCGCCGCCTTTTGAGCCGGTCATCAAGGATGAAAAGATTTATGCGCGCGGGTCCTGCGATGACAAAGGCCAGGTGTACATGCACGTCAAGGCATTTGAAGCAATGATGAAGTTTAATCTGTTGCCGTGCAATGTAAAATTTATGATTGAGGGGGAGGAAGAAGTGGGTTCGGATAACCTGGGCACGTTCGTCGCCGCCAATAAAGCCAAACTCAAAGCTGACATCATTCTCATTTCCGATACCGCCCTGATATCCCTTGATCACCCATCGATCACCACAGGGCTGCGGGGACTAAGCTATATGGAAGTGGAAGTAACCGGACCTAACCGCGATCTTCATTCCGGTGTTTATGGCGGTGCCGTAGCCAACCCCATAAACGTGCTGTGCAGCATGATCGCATCATTGCATGATGAGAAGGGACGGGTAGCCATCCCGGGATTTTATGACAAGGTAGCATCATTGTCTGCGGCGGAACGCGAAGCGCTGAACAAAGCGCCTTTCGATCTTAACGCGTACAAAAAGGAGCTAGGCATCAGTGAAATAAAAGGTGAGGAAGGTTATACCACGCTGGAGCGCACAGGCGTACGTCCTACGCTCGATGTAAATGGTATCTGGGGTGGATACACCGGCGAGGGTGCGAAAACGGTATTGCCTTCCAGGGCACATGCAAAAATTTCCATGCGCCTGGTGCCCGACCAAAACAGCGCGGAGATTACGGCGCTCTTCACAAAACATTTTCAACAGATCGCGCCAGAATATGTGACGGTGAAAGTGACGGCGCATCACGGGGGCGAACCAGCCGTTACGCCGACTGATTCCCATGCGTACAAGGCGGCAAGCGAAGCCTTCGGGGAAGTGTGGGGTAAAAAGCCGATCCCTACGCGCGATGGCGGCAGTATTCCGATCGTGGCACTATTCCGCAAAGAGCTTGGTCTTGACACCGTGCTGATGGGTTTCGGTCTTGACAGCGATGCGATACATTCACCGGATGAGCATTACGGTGTTAAGAATTTCATGCTTGGCGTGGAAACCATCGTCGCTTTCTACAAACACTATGCGAAAACATAGCAGGGCATTCGTCTTTATTTTTGTGGCGTGTTGCGTTTTCTCCTGCGATAGCTTAAAGAAGTCGAAAGACATAGTTTTTAACAGGTTCCGAATATCCACCACTTCCATGGCGCCTGCATTGCAGCCGGGCGAAGTCTATTCCGTTATTGATGCGGATAGTTTTTTAACCAACCAGATAGCAGCATACTATCCCCCGAAGAAATTCAGAATGGATGATCCTGATGTAATATGGGTGCATCGTTTGATTGCTGTACCCGGAGACATTATTGAAATGAAAAAGGGCGTTCTTTTCCTTAATGGCAGAACGTATCCATTCAGGATAGACCTCAGGCACAGTTATCGGGTAAAAACAAAAATGCCGCTGGCGGAAAAAAAAATTGAGGCACTTGAATATCATATTCTAAGTTTCAACGAGTATAATTTCAATGCGACGCGCGATGAAATTGCAACCCTGAAGGAGAATCCGGCGGTGCTAAGCGTGTCACCCGGCGTATATGATGGTGAGGAAGACGAATCGAATGCGTTAAGGATAACAGGAAGGAACAGGGATAACTGGGGACCCGTACAAGTTCCCAAAAGAGGTGATCATATTCTCATCACGGAGCATAATATCAGGCAATATGAAACTATCATGACGGAGTATGAAGGACAGCCAGTGCCATCTGTAGGCACCGCCCATGTTGTCGAGAAAGACTACTATTTTGTATTGGGCGATAACCGCCACAATGCGCTCGATTCGCGATACACGGGATTTATTCCATATGACCAGATGGCGGGAATTATGATCGACCCGCTGGAAGGTTTGTCGTCAGAATAAACTCAAATTACCACCCTTCCTGAATTTTGTGAGGTCAATCGGGGGCATTGACCTGCCTGCAAAAAATTTTTTCTTGGATGTACGAAAAAGCTGGTGAATCATTTCAGCAAAATTACCTTCACCTGTCATACGCCTGCCGAACTCCGAATCGTTCACGTTCCCGCCGTGCAGCGAACAGATCTGATTCCACACCTTATCAAAACGATCTGGAAAATTCTTCCGCAGCCAATCCTCGAAGATCTTACCGATAGAACCATTCAACCGCACAACGGTCATACCTGCACTTAACGCACCGTGGTCGGCAGCTGCTTGCAGGATCTTCGGAATTTCGTGATGGTTTAATCCCGGAATGATCGGCGCATTCATAACGCCAACGGGTACACCGGCTTTCGCAAGCGCTTCAACGGTCTGTAATCGTTTAATGCCACTGGCCGTACGAGGCTCCATCGCTCTGCGAAGTTCTTCATCCAGTGTTGTAATGGAAAGGTAAACGTGCACAAGATTATCCTGCGCAAGATCTTTTAAAAGATCGATGTCACGAAGTATGAGGCTGTTCTTGGTGATCATGCCCAAGGGGTGGCGATAACGCGCAAACACTTTCAGCATGCTCCGGGTGATCTCAAACTTTCGCTCCAGGGGCTGATAGCAATCCGTGTTCCCTGAAACACTGATCGGTACAGCATTCCATTCCGGATGAAGGATAAATTTTTCCAGAAGTTGAGGCGCATTCTTTTTGACAATGATCTTGCTCTCGAAATCAAGCCCTGCGCTGAAACCCCAGTACTCATGGCTGTTGCGGGCATAGCAATAGATGCATCCATGTTCGCACCCCTGGTAAGGATTGGTGGAATACATCATCCCCAGGTCAGGACTGGTTACTTTGTTCACGATCTTTTTAGGACTCTCATAAAAGACCTGCGTGGTCGGCGCAGTGACCAGTGCCTCGTCAAGCCCCTCAATATGATCTGTGACGTATTGCGCCTTCAAAAACTTGTTTTCAGATTTTATCTGGGCGCCCCGGCCTTTAAAATATCCGTCGTCGGTCTCCCCGTCTCTCATGTTCATTCGAAATTCTCAACAATTTAACCAATAATATTAGTTGCAAAAACCAATATTATTAGAAAAAATTGTTGTTTTATAACCCGTTCATTTGCCAGTACTTGCGGAGGATGAAAGAGCTTGTCTATCACCAAACGCCTGTCCAGGAATTACAGGCAACCTTTCTTGCCGAGGCCGGCGTTCGCCTGATCGTTAAGCGCGAAGATCTGAACCATCCCTTCGTATCCGGCAACAAATGGTGGAAGTTGAAATACAACCTGAGGGAAGCAGCGGAACAACGACACGATACCATCCTTACTTTTGGCGGTGCCTATTCTAACCATATTTATGCAACCGCTGCAGCGGCAGCACAACTCGGATTGAAGAGCATCGGCATCATCCGGGGCGAGGAAGCTTTGCCGCTTAATCCGACGCTGACCTTTGCAAGGGAAAAAGGTATGCATTTGCATCATATTCCGCGGGAAGCGTATCGTCGTAAGACAGATGCAGCTTTTCTGGACGATCTGCGCCAACATTTCGGAAATTTCTACATGATCCCGGAAGGCGGTACCAACGATTTGGCTATTCGCGGATGCTATGCATTCGGCCAGTCGTTGCTTGCCCTGGACTTCGATTATGTTTGCTTACCCGCAGGTACGGGCGGAACCGCGGCGGGCATTATCGCCGCTGTTGGTGACAAAGCTGAAGTGCTTTGCGTCAGCGTTCTGCAGGGAGATTTCCTCGAAGCCGATATCGCCGCCATGTTGAGCCGGAATCTTTACGATATTAACCTTCCATGGAGGGTACTTACATCCTACCACCACGGTGGCTATGCGAAAGTTTCCCCCGAACTGACAGCGTTCATCAGGCATTGCCGCGAAGAACATGACCTTCCGCTCGACCCGGTTTATACGGCCAAGTTACTCTGGGCAGTCGAACAGGAGGTTGTGAAGGGCACGTTCAGGCGGGGCGCTACGATACTTGTGCTGCACACCGGCGGCTTACAGGGTGCGCAGGGGTTTTTGCCGTGACGTAATCGCTCTCTTGTTCTTGATGACAAGATTGAGGCTATCATGCCTGATTAACGCTTCGTTTTTTAACTTCGCACAAATCTTTTGTCTTGAACGCATCTTTTCAACACGATTTCAAACTGGGTATTCTCGGAGGCGGTCAGCTGGGCAGGATGCTGATTCAATCCGGCGTGGATTTCAATCTTCCCTTTGCCGTACTGGATCCCGACTCGCACGCACCCTGTTCAACCCTGGTGGAATTCCACCACGGAAAGCTCACGGATTTTGACGCGGTCATGAAGTTTGGTGAGACGTGTGATATCATCACTATCGAGATCGAGAATGTCAACACGGCGGCATTGAAGGAACTTGCCAGGCGCGGTAAACGCGTTTATCCGCAGCCCGAGGTAATAGAGCTTATCCAGGATAAGCGAACGCAAAAGCGCTTTTATCAAGCACATGGTATACCGACGGCAGATTTCATACTGACCGGAAACGCCAATGACGTCAGAAAAAATCTCGACTTTCTTCCGGCAGTGAATAAACTGGGCCGGGAAGGGTATGATGGCCGCGGTGTTCAGATCCTGCGCGCTGAAAAAGACCTCGACAAAGCGTTCGATGCTCCCGGCCTGCTGGAAAAACTGATTGATTTTGAAAAAGAGATTGCCGTCATCGTGGCCCGGAATCCCGGCGGTGAGATTAAAACTTTCCCGCCGGTGGAGATGGTATTTCATCCCGTCCAGAACCTGGTGGAGTATCTTTTTGCACCGGCGGCAATCGCTTCGTCCGTTGTTCAGGAAGCGGACACCCTTGCCCAAAAGATTATACGCGAATTGAATATGGTTGGAATTCTGGCAGTGGAGATGTTCGTCACCCGCGATGGAAAAGTTTTGGTCAACGAGATCGCGCCGCGCCCGCACAACAGTGGTCATCAGACAATCGAGGCCAATACTACATCCCAGTACGAACAGCATCTCCGGGCCATCCTTGATCTTCCGTTAGGCGATACGGCTGCGGTGAAACCCAGTGCCATGGTGAACCTGCTGGGAGAACCCGAACACAGCGGACCGGCACGTTACGTTGGATTCGGTGAAGTATTGAAGATTCCCGGCGTACACGTGCATTTGTATGGGAAGCGCCTGACTAAACCCTTCCGGAAAATGGGCCACGTCACAATTGTCGATGAAGATGTTGAGCGTTTGAAAAAGAACGCCAACTTTGTGAAGCAAACTTTAAAAGTGATCACCTGATATGGCCAAACCTTTAGTCGGAATAATCATGGGCAGCCAGTCTGACCTTAAAATCATGAAAGAGGCTGCTGAAGTGCTGGAAGAGCTCGGCGTTGATTATGAGCTGACAATTGTTTCAGCACACCGTACGCCGCTGCGCATGGTTGATTATGGCAGCACGGCCAGGAAAAGAGGACTCCAGGTGATCATTGCAGGCGCTGGAGGCGCGGCGCACTTGCCCGGCATGGTGGCGTCTCTTACCTCGCTGCCCGTGATCGGCGTTCCGGTAAAGTCGTCCAATTCCATTGATGGATGGGACTCGGTGCTGTCCATCCTGCAGATGCCTGCCGGTGTGCCCGTGGCAACTGTCGCGTTGGATGGTGCGCGTAACGCCGGGATACTGGCCGCCCAGATCATCGGCGCATCGCGAAAGGATATCGGCAAACGCCTCGATAAATTTAAAACTGCGTTGAACAGGAAAGTGGAATCGGCCGCCAGAAACATTGCGTCGAAAGGCTGGAGAAACGCTTTATAAGCTGGACTTTTCCAGATTGAAATTAAATTCCGTACCTTCATTTTGCATAATTGCGGCTATGAAACCACGCGACAAAGGTTGGCTCAAAGAGTACCTCGAATTCCGGAAAGACCTTTTACAGGACCTGACGACAGAAGCAGGGCATAAAGGGTCGCATCCCGAACAATCCCTGTACCGGGTCATTCAACCCACCGGTTTGATGTACGGACAATCCGTCGGCGATGTGGAATTGCCGGAGCAGGACCAATGGAACGAAAAGGACAGAATGAAGATCCTGCTCGCCGAAAGCCTGATCAGCAGCTCCCTGCTTTTTTACGACAAACCAGTCCGCAATGCCGAAGAGCTGTCGAAAGTGTTTCTTCAGACCGTCGAAAGCATCGGTAACTTCTACAACAATATTTTTCCGGAACTGGCCACACCGTCAAAGACCTTGTTTGGCAAAAAGAAATCACCGCTGGAAGTAGCGGAGATCATTTTGAGCAAGCGCATCGAGCACACCAGTGCGTTCGACGGTAACTTCTGGACCTACTTCTTTCATAACACGTTACTCTTCCTGGACGTTTTCATTTTTGGCCAATGGATACACACCAATGCCGATAAGATCGTCGCCGACTTTTTCCGGTACGAACGTGAAGAGCTTCGTTTTTCCGTAATCAAGGTAATTGCGTCGGCGGCGCATGCCAACAAGGAAGTGGTATTCGAAGAAAAAAAGTTATTTGAATACTTTCTGCAGAGCACGGACTTCTCCGCCGAACGTCGCCGGGAAGCGTTACGGATCTTCGAAGAGGGGATCGCTGTGGAGGATATTAACCTGCCTTCCGAGAACTCGTGGATACTCAAGAAATTCTTTCTGGAGGTGGCGATCCTCACCCTGTGGGCCGATAAGAAAGTTGAGCAGTCAGAACTTGATTTCCTGAAAAGCTTTTGTCACTATCTCGGTTTCTCGGACGAAGACCTGGAGAACAGTATGGTGGCCATCGAAGGATTTATCCTGGAACATTGGGTCCAGCTGGAGTACCTGCAGAACAAGCAGGACTATCAACAGGTGAGTGAACAGTTTATCCGCAGGGTGGCGAGGATTGCCGAGAAAAACAAGAGCCGCCTGATCAGGGAAATGCAGAGCAATGAGGACGTGATGAATCTCCTTAAAAAAGCGCGGTCCAACGAATTGACGCTGCCGGAAAAGGAGCGTATGCGGGATCAATTGATTCATATGCTGAAAACCATCCCGACATTCGTGATCATCGCGTTGCCGCAGAAATTTCTGACGCTGCCGATTCTCTTGAAGATACTTCCCAGAAATCTATTTGCAGAAGGCGTTCCTGAATAGGGAGCTTACGCCTGTTTTTCTTCCTCCGGCTCCTCCTCTCCGGTGCTTTTTCGCGGCACCAGGAT
Organism: Ohtaekwangia sp.; assembly: GCA_035628815.1. GTDB lineage: Bacteria > Bacteroidota > Bacteroidia > Cytophagales > Cyclobacteriaceae > Ohtaekwangia. The sequence continues at coordinate 10,499 of DASPJC010000062.1, forward strand.
AGAGAAAATGATCGAGAGCGTCAGTGTTGCAATGATGACGGAGAACGATGTATATACGCCGATGTGAATATCACCGATTTCCAACAGCATCTTGGCGCCGATAAAGAACAGGATGATGGACAAGCCCTTTTGTAACAGGTAGAACTTGTCCATAATCCCGGCCAGCAGAAAGAACATTGCCCGCAGTCCCATCACCGCAAAAATATTCGAAGTGTAAATGAGGAAAGGATTGCGTGTAATGGCGAACGCCGCCGGTATCGAATCCATTGCAAAAAGAAGATCGGTCGTCTCGATGAGCACGATCACGAGAAAAAGCGGTGTGAAAAACAGTTTGCCTGACTCCCTCACTACGAATTTCCCACCATGTTCATCTGCCGTCATCGGTAAGTGTCGGCGGCAGAATTTCATGATCGGGTTCTTTTCGGGCTCGATCTTCTCGTCGCCGTCTTCGAAATAAATGCGGATACCGGAATACACCAGGAACACGCCGAAGACATACAGCAGCCAAACAAATCTTTCAATGAGCATGGCGCCCACAAAAATGAATATGGCACGGAAAACGATGGCTCCCAGGATGCCCCAGAAAAGGGTCTTGTGGTAATACTCTTCCTTGACGTTGAAATACCGGAGGATGAGCAGGATTACAAATATGTTGTCGACGGACAGGGCGTACTCCGTGAGGTAAGCCGAGAAATACTCGATAGCACCCTCGGCACCGCTCTCATCATATTTGTAGATGAAAAAGCCAAAGATGGTGGAGATTGTAACCCAGAACATCGACTGATACAATGCCGACTTTGTGGATATTTTATGGGCTTGTTTGTGGAAAAGCCCCAGGTCCAATACCAGGAAAAGGATGATGATAAAGGCGAAGACACCAAAAAGAATAGTCTCCCGCTCACTTTGATTTCCGAAGATTGTGAATAGGAGTATGTTCAATGCAGAAGACAAGGGGGAATGTCGGGGTTTAAAAAGCCTTTAAAACATCGAAAAAACACAGTTTTGGAAATCTGTGAATGCCAAAACTACAAATATATTTGAATCCCGAAAAACGTCCGTTGTCGATTTATTTACGACACCCCTGCTGGCGGCTTATTGCGCACAACGGTCACACGTTCCCTGGATCAGCAGGTTGATTTCGTTATGCAGGTATCCCTTGGGAAGTCTGATGGCGGGAATTTCGACATCCAGGCAGCTCGTCTGGCCACAACGGACACATTTGAAGTGAACATGGTCATGGTGGTGGCCGGTAGTTGAACAGGCCTCATTGCAAAGTGCGTATTTAAGGCTCCCCTCATCATCCAGCACTTTATGAATCAACCCTTTGTCCAGGAACGTTTTGAGCGTTCTGTACACCGTTACGCGGTCAAGCTCGTTTTTGATCTCCTTTTCGATATCACTATGCGAAAGTGCATGGTCCTTCCGGAGAAACAGATACAGTATTTCCTGTCGGCTTGGCGTAGACCTCAGCCTGAATGTCTTAAGCAATCGTGCAGAAGTAGCATGCATGATCTAGTGAAGCTGCAACTTTAAAAGGTTACTATAGATACCATTCTGGACGCCTGTGAGTTCCGTATGAGACCCGGTTTCTGCCAGCGCACCGTCTTTAATCACAAAGATACGGTCTACTTTTTTAATGGTGCTCAGGCGATGCGCGATAATAATGGTTGTGCGGCCTTCCATTAACTTCTCCAGGGCTTGCTGGACCAGCACTTCAGATTGCGCATCCAGGGAACTCGTTGCCTCGTCCAGGATGAGGATTGACGGGTCTTTCAAAATGGCGCGAGCGATCGCAATACGCTGGCGTTGTCCACCAGAAAGTTTCATGCCCCTTTCGCCAACCACCGTATCAAACTTTTCGGGAAATCTTTCTATAAACTCCAGGGCGTTCGCCTTGCGGGCTGCCTCGCGGATCTGCTCAGGCGTCGCATCGTTTTTACCATAACCGATATTCTCGCGGATCGTTCCGCCGAACAGGATTACTTCCTGTGGTACGATACCGAGGTTCCTTCGGTACGCGGTAAGATTATAGTCGCTGATGTCCTTACCATCTGCCATGATCCTACCATTGTTAAGCGGGTAAAAACGCATCAGCAAGTTGATGATGGTTGATTTTCCGGAACCACTCGGACCGACCAGCGCGATCTTTTCACCGGGCCGGATCGTGAAATCAAGATCTTTCAACACCTTGAAATCCGTCCGTGTGGGATAGGAAAATGAAACGTTTGAAAACGTGACCTCCCCGTTCAGCTTTAAGCGCCCAGCTACTTCGGTCTGTAGCTCGTCCTCTCCTTCTAGGATTTCAAGAAGCCGCTCGGAGGCACCGATCGACCGCTGAAGCTGTGAGAACATATCGCCCAGGCCGGCGATAGAACCGCCGATAAAGGAGGTGTAGATCACAAATGAGAACAACTTGCCCACCGTAAGCGCTCCGGACTGTACCAGCAAGGCGCCATACCATCCCACGGCTACAATACCGCCGAACAAAGCAAAAATGATAAATGAAATAAAAAGCCCGCGGGCCCGTGCCGTGCGTATAGCCACCTGGATAACGGTATTGAGTGACCGTGCATAACGGTTCAGTTCGAACATTTCATTGGTAAACGCCTTCACAACGGTGATGGATTGGAGGGATTCTTCGACAATGACGTTGGCATCGGCCAGCTGGTCCTGCGTTTTGCGGGATAGCTTACGGATATATTTTCCAAAAATAATAGCCAGTACAACCAGTACGGGGAAGGTCAGCAACATAAATGCCGTCAGTTCAGGGGCGAGAAAGAAGATCAGGACCGTGCCCAGGATAAGGGTGATGAATTGGCGGAGCAGTTCCGCCAGTGTGACAGAGAACATTTCCGAAAGGGTTCCTACGTCTGTTGTTACCCGGCTCATCAGTTCACCTACCCGCCTGTTATCAAAAAAACTCATGGGCATCCAGATGATTTTTTCATACGCCGCTTTCCGGACATCGGCGAGTGAATTTTCGCTTACCCATGAAAAAGTGAATACCCTGACGAATGAAAATATTCCCTGGATGAAAAGAATGGCAACCAGGGATAACGCCACTTCATTGATCGTCGAAAAATAAGAAACGGGTTTTCCTGAAGCTACGTCGAGAAGCTCGCCGGCGAGATAGGGAAAAGCCAGCAGCATGACACTCGACAAGAAAAGGCAAATTAAACCCGCGATGAACCACCACTTGTAGGGCAGCGCAAACCTGAAAATACCCAGCAGCTTGTTCAGGTTAGTTTTATTCAGAGGCCTTTTTTCTTCTTCACGCAACGCCTCGGCGTTACTTCTCTTTGCCATAGCTTTAATTGGGTAATGTAATGGAACCCTTCACCGAATACCGCACCGTATCGCCCAGGTACATTTTCTGGCCACCGGTGATCGCATAGGAGGTGAGCACAATGGTGCCGTGGATTTCCTGAAACTCAAGCAGGAAATGCCGGGCACTGGTGAAAAGGGAGTTTTCTTCCTGTACGGCTGCTTCTATTCGCCGGATGTTCTTCGGAACGTCACGGTAATAGATCCGTAGCGAGGTGATGGGAAACGGGTTTGACTGGATCCAGCTGCCGCCTTCGTCTTCATCGACTTTCGCTGTAAATACCTTTACCTTTAAATTGCTGCGCACGTCCGTAAGCCCGTCATCAATAATATAGGCATCCCGGTTGATAGGTTTATTGATCGCTTCCAGTTCGCGGAATACCGCAAGCGGTGTTGAATCGGGTGGCGTCAAAGTGCGCCGGTCGACAGCATTGCCAAGGATGGCGGTTTTCTGTACGGTTGCCTTTGCCTCGGTGAGATATTTTATCTGGCTTGTAATCAGGCTGTCCATGGGAAAAAGCACTGCGCTTTTTTCCGTCTCGCCCGAACATGCGGCCAGGCAATAGCCCGCGAGTAATCCCAACAGGAGCCGGTTGAATATTCTTGTAATCCTATTGTTCATTGCCATTTTACCGCAGTAACATTCGTGCAGACCAATTTTACAGCAAAACATTGCCGGTCATCTGCCGGGGAATCTCCACGCCCATCAAGGTGAGGATCGTAGGCGCCAGATCGCCAAGCTTGCCGTCCTTCAGTTTGCCGGTGTAGGAATCGCTCACCAGGATACAGGGAACAAGGCTTGTCGTATGCGCGGTATTGGGCGATCCGTCGTCATTGATCATCATATCTGCATTTCCATGATCCGCAATGATGATGATTGCATAGCCGTTTTGCAATGCCGCCGTGGTAACTTTCTCGTTGCAGGCATCGACCGTTTCACAGGCCTTCACAGCTGCTTCAAAAACTCCCGTGTGACCGACCATGTCCGGGTTCGCAAAATTCAGACAGATAAAGTCAGCTTCCCGCTTGTTCAGTTCAGGGATGATCTTTTCCACAATGTCGTTCGCGCTCATCTCCGGGGCCAGGTCATAGGTCGCTACTTTGGGCGATGGGCAAAGAATACGCGATTCTCCTGCGAAAATCGATTCACGCCCACCCGAAAAGAAGAAGGTAACATGCGGATATTTTTCTGTCTCCGCGATGCGGATCTGTTTTTTGCCTGCTTTGGATACGGCTTCACCCAGTGTCATCTCAAGGTTATCCTTGTCGAAGATGACCTTGACATTGCGGAAGGTGTCGTCATAATTGGTCAGGGTAATGTAATGCAGGTTTAATGCCTTCATTCCCTGTTCGGGGAAATCCTGCTGGGTCAGTGCCGCTGTTATTTCGCGGCCGCGGTCCGTCCGGAAATTGAAGCACAACACGACATCACCTTCCTGTATACTACCTACCGGCCGCCGGTCCTGGTCAACCACTACAAGCGGCTGTATAAATTCGTCGGTCACATTGTTATCGTACGACTGCTGTACCGCGGCGATGGGATCCATGGTAGGTTCGCCCACGCCCCTTACAAGAAGGTCATAAGCAAGTTTCACGCGCTCCCATCGTTTGTCCCGGTCCATCGCATAATAGCGGCCGATGACCGATGCAAGCCTCGCTGCCGTTTGATAAAGATGGGACTGCAGGTCCTTTAAATAATTGACACCGCCCCTGGGATCGGTATCCCGGCCGTCCATAAAAGCATGGACAAACAACTTTTTGACGCCGCTGTTTGAGGCGATGGTAATCAGCCCTTTCAAATGGTCGATATGGGCATGTACTCCACCGTCGGAAACCAGACCGATGAAATGGACGTTCTTTTGATATTGTTTTGCATACGAAAAGGCTTCCTGCAACACGGGGTTATTGTCCAGTTCATGTTCCTGGATGGCCTTGTTGACGCGCACCAGGTCCTGGTACACGACACGGCCGGCGCCGATATTCATATGGCCGACCTCGGAGTTTCCCATTTGTCCCACCGGGAGCCCTACGGCCAGACCTGAAGCCTCCAGCCTGCTGTGGGGGTATTGGGTGTATAACGAATTTATAAAGGGCGTACGGGCTTTGTCGATCGCTGACACATTTTTATTGGTGGCGATACCCCAGCCATCCAGGATCATCAGCAGCACTTTTTTATTCATGAAGGCGGTTTTATGCGTGTTATTAAATTCAGGGCGCAAATATAGCGATCATTTAACCGTTTGAATGCTGAAAACTTCGCTAAACGCCTGACTGCCCGGTAATCGATTGCAAAACTTCACGTGGCAAGGATTTTCACTATCTTTAGGGTGTGGCATAATTTTGGCCGCAGGAAGCCTGACATGAAGCTGAACATTTTTCGCTTACTTTTAATTTTTTCCCTGTTAAGTTTCTCTCTTTCCGACGGTTTTGGCCAGGGAGATGTGGTGAGCCAGGTGAAAGAGACCATCAGGGCAGGAAGCGCCAAGGAATTGTCAAAGTACCTCTATCAGACAATCGACGTCACCATCGATGAAAAAGTGGAGGCCTACAGCAAAGCGCAGGCAGAATTCGTTTTCAGGGACTTTTTCAAACAACATCCCCCCGCCGAATTCAGTATCATTCACCAGGGGTCCTCCCGCGGAGGACAACCTTTTGCGATCGGTCAGTACAAAAGCGCCGCCGATACCTACCGCGTTTTTATGAAAATCAAGGTCGTGAACAACCAGCAGCTTGTGCACGAGATATCATTTGTCAAAGAATAAGTCCGCCCGGCAGCATTAAGAAATATTTACTGTGATGGTCTGGGATCCGTTCAGGCATCCTATTTTTGCCCGGTGAGACCTTATTACATAACTGAATTATACCTCGAAAGCTTTATTGCGGCCGCCCTGCATGAAGATGTCGGCGATGGCGACCACTCTTCCCTTGCATCCATTCCGGAAAGGTCTGTCAGCCGTGCAAAGTTGCTGGTGAAGGAAGATTGTGTGCTCGCCGGAGTAGCGCTTGCCCGCTCCATTTTTAACCACGTCGATAAAACTCTTGCCCTCGAAGTTCTGAAAGACGACGGGGAGCGGGTGGTAAAGGGTGACATCGCTTTTACCGTGGAAGGTTCCTCACAGGCTATCCTGAAAGCGGAGCGACTGGTGCTGAATTGCATGCAGCGCATGAGCGCCATCGCCACAAAAACAGCGCGAATGGCGAATCTGGTAAAAGGAACCGGATGTGCGATCCTTGATACGCGGAAGACCACACCAAATTTCAGGCTTCCCGAGAAATGGGCAGTTTTGATTGGCGGCGGACAAAATCACCGGATCGGGCTTTTTGATATGATCATGTTAAAAGACAATCATATTGATATGGCCGGCGGGATAGGACCGGCAATCATTCGTACAAAAGATTATCTTCGCGCCACCAAAAGGGATCTGAGAATAGAAGTCGAAACCCGGAACCTGGCGGAAGTGGAAGAAGTATTGAAAGCCGGTGGCGTGGATGTCATCATGCTGGATAATATGACAGTGGAGGTCATGCAACAGGCGGTAAAACTTATCAACGGCCGCTGCAAGACCGAAGCCAGTGGCGGTATTACCGAGGATACAATCCGCCAGGTTGCCGGTTGCGGGGTCGATTACATTTCGGTGGGCGCCCTGACACATTCTGTCCAAAGTATGGACTTAAGCCTGAAAGCCTTTTAGCGTTTGAATTGAATTGACTAAAACATATGATCGTCAGAACCAAGAACTACAAACTCGAAAAAAAAATATACACCAGTCTGGCGCTTAAGAACATTTTGCGCAAGCAGGGATGGATCGCGGCGTTGGGGGCTTTTGTGATTTGTCTGGGATATATCTGGATTCCCAGCATCTGGTGGTTCATCGCTGCTTTTATCGGCCTGGGTCTCTATATATTATTCTGGTGGATCCAATTCTACGGCGTAACCCAGCTGGAGCAAAGCAAGATGTTGTTTGAAAGGTTCTCCTATGAAATTTCCAGCCAGCAGATCCTGATGAAGATCAATCCCCGTGAGGGCATGCCTTTAAAGTGGGATCAGATCCAGCAGGCCTCGATTGGAAAAGATTTCTTTGTATTGTTTGTCAATAAAGCACAGCTGATCTACTGGCCTTTCAAGATCTTCAATACTGAAAACGAACGAAAATTCGTGACGAGTATCCTGAGGACAAAGGGCCTCGTGAAGTAGACCGGCGCGGCCGTCATACATTACCCAGGCGCATGAAGAAACAAACTACCGCTTCGGATGCCCGGCAGAAAATCTTTCGTTACTGCGCTTACCAGGAGCGTTGTCACAAAGAAGTAAGGGACAAGCTCTATTCTTACGGATTGCATAAAAATGAGGTGGAGGATATCCTCACCGGCCTCATTACGGAGGGGTTTCTCAACGAGGAACGCTTCGCGCGGGCCTTTGCAGGCGGTAAATTCCGCATGCAGAAGTGGGGCCGTATCAAAATCGTCCATGAACTCGAAGCGCGTGGTCTAACGCCAAATTGCATCAAAGCCGGGCTAAAGGAAATCGATGAACAGGATTACGCGAAGCTGTTGCGGGACGTCCTGAAGAAACGGGCCGTTCAGTCAACCGCCGAAAACCCGTTTGTGCATAAGGACAAGCTGGCGCGGTATGCCATCCAAAAAGGCTTTGAGCCCGACCTCGTTTGGAGCATCATCAAATCCGGGGAATTGAGCGAATTGTAGCGCTGCCGACAATTGCGCACCGGGTGATCGTTCATATTTGCCTGTTATCCTTTATGCCTATGAAATCACTTGTGATCACGATGGTTTGTCTGCCCGTCATTCTTTTCGCACAATCGCCCGGCTCCCGTCAGAAGCATTTTAACATAAAGGAAGGTATCGCTATCGGGGGTTACGACCCCGTCAGTTACTTTGAAGGAAAGCCGCTGGAGGGAAATCCCGGGATCCAGGTGGCGCACCAGGGTATTATTTACCATTTTGCCAATGCACAGAACGCTTCCCGCTTTAAAAAGGACCCTGCCCGGTACGAACCTGCTTACGGCGGCTGGTGTGCCTACGCGATGGGCGAATCAGGGGAGAAGGTGAAAGTGGATCCCGAAACATTCAAAATTGTGGAGGGCACCTTGTACCTGTTTTATAATTTCTGGGGAAATAACACCTTAAAAGATTGGAACAGGGATGAACGGAAGCTCAAAGATTCAGGCGACCGGAACTGGAACAATTTTGTTAAGTGAACCTGAATTCAGGTGGCGGCCGGAAATGGGGTATACTAAACTTATATCTTTTGCTTTAAATTTGAGAATACCATTCCCTGTATGAACATTCGCAATGCCTGTACACATATTTTAGCCCAGCTCCATGGGCTGGTCGAACAGATCCGGGACTCGGATTTTGTCCAGCCCGTTGAAAGCCTCGGCCACTCAACCATTGGCCAGCACATCCGTCATACCCTGGAATTCTTTCTATGCTTTCAAAACGGGTGGCGCGAAGGCGTTATTAATTACGATCGCCGCAATCACGACAAGCTTATCGAGAGCGACAAGTTCGTGGCGCTATCCGTAATCCGCCAGGTACAGGAATTTGTAAACACGCTGCACGACAAGCCGCTCAGGCTGGAGGTCAGTTACGATTTGTTTCAGGAGGATTTCGAGACAATAGAAACAACGGCAACCCGCGAACTGGTGTATAACATTGAACACGCCGTCCACCACATGGCGATCATCAAGATCGGTGTGCGCGAAATTGCCGGCTACCTGACCTTGCCCGCGGACTTTGGCATAGCCGCCTCCACCATCCGTTATAAGGAAACTACACTTTCGCGGTAATCACGGTCAGACTGAATGGCCCTTTGGGATAAAATTATCCGCAGTAATTTTTTGATCAGACTCAGGCATTGGGAGTATTGGCCTTTTGGCATTGTCCAGTTCCCGTTGTTCTTCTACTACGCCTGGCTTTCGTTGCGGGCAAGAAGCCCGGTTTTCTTCTCTGCGGCAAATCCTGGAATTGTTATGGGTGGCATGTTCGGAGAATCAAAATATGAGGTGCTCCGGAAGATACCGCAGCAGTACGTTCCGAAGACGATACGCATTTCCTTACCGGTATCGCCGCAGGCATTACGCAGTGTGGTGTCGGAACACCGGTTTGCATTTCCCCTGATATGCAAACCCGACCTCGGGGAAAAGGGTTTTAGGGTCAGTCGCATCGCCACGGAATCGGAGCTGACGGATTATCTTTCCACGACCAGGCTGGATTTTATCGTCCAGGAACTGATAGACCTACCGTTAGAGTTTGGCGTTTTTTATGCCCGCCGCCCATCCGATGACAAGGGGAAAGTGATATCGGTCGTCATGAAAGAAATGCTGGCCATTACAGGAAATGGTAAAGACACGCTTCGGGATCTCATTCTTAAAAATGACCGTGCCAAGTTGCAATGGAAAGTTCTGCGCGATAAGTTTTGTGCGCAACTCGGCGAGATCGTTCCGGCGGGAACACGCGTGGAGCTGGTATCGATCGGCAATCACGCGCGGGGCACGAAGTTCCTGGATGGTAGTCACCTGATCAACGACCATCTTTCCTCCACCTTTGATACCATCAGCAGGCAGATCGAAGGTTTTTATTTCGGTCGCTTTGATATCCGGTGTGCAACGCTTGAAGACCTTTATAACGGTAATATCAAGGTCATGGAACTGAACGGCTGCGGCGCGGAGCCGGCGCATATTTACGATCCGCAGTATAACCTTCTGAAAGCGATAAAGGTGTTGTTCATCCATTGGCGGACAATTTTTATTATCGCCCGGGAAAATGTGCGGCGCGGGGCGCACTATACAACTTGGCGCGAAGCGAGAATGTACTATAAAAAATTCCGGCAGGCCGTTACGTCATAGACTTATCAAAGCAAACATGTCGTTAGTATTCATTTTCCTCGTTGCATTCTTTTTCTCCTTTGTGGGGTCAATCCCACCGGGCACGATCAATCTGACGATGCTTCAGCTGGGACTGGAAAAACGGATGAACATTGCCTTGCGTTTTGCACTTGCTGCTGCGCTGATCGAGTATCCCTATGCATGGCTCGCCGTAAAATTTGCCAACCTGATTACGGCTTCACCTGCCATTGCAGAGAACCTGCAACTGTTTTCTGCGATCGTGATGATCGCGTTGGGCGGATTCAATCTGATGCCCGCACGCAAGGCCGCGTGGTCTCAGAAATTTAACGACAGCGGTTTCCGGCGCGGTATCGTCATTGGAATATTGAATCCACTCGCCCTGCCATTCTGGGTGGGTATGACAGCATATCTCACCAGCATGGGTTGGATCGACCTGTCTTCTGCCTGGCGACTGCAAGCTTATTTGCTCGGTGTTTTCTCAGGTGCATTTGTGCTGCTGATGGTGCTAGCTTATCTCGCAAAAAAAATCACCGCGCTGGTCCGCGATCCCGGCTGGTTAAAACAAATCCCCGGTTACATATTGCTCGCCCTGGGATTGTATGCGCTGATGCGTTATTTGATCAGCAACTTTTAGTGGATTAACAACGTCGACCGGTCTTCGGCAACGTTTAGTTCTGCCAAGGCGCCATGAGGCCAGGCGATATTCGGATTGGCATGACCGGTTGGAAATCCGAAGCCCACCGGAAAATCGAACGCGCGCGTATGAGAGCGGATGACCTCTTCGACGGATTCGCCAAAACTCAGTTCGGTATCCAGAATGTCGGTCATGTGACCAACCACCAATCCGGCCAATCCGCGTAATTTTCCAGCGCGCTTAAGGTGCACGATCATCCTGTCGATTTTGTAGCGATATTCTTCGATTTCCTCTATCACCAGTATTTTTCCCTGCATATCGGGTTCCCCTGGCGTGCCGATAGCGTCTGCGACAAGCGAAAGATTTCCGCCCACAAGCTGGCCGCTGGCTTTACCACGATGGTTGCAGGGATGGGGTGCTGCATAAAGGGGGTGGAAATGACCGGACAGTGCATCCTTCAGGCTGAGGACCGAGGGTGCTGCGTCGGGTTTTGAAAAAAGAATCGGCATCGTGCTGTGCAGCCCCTGAAACCCGAGTGTCGACAATTTCAGAAGCACGGCAGTGATGTCACTGAATCCGGCAATCCATTTGGGATTCTTTTGAAATGCGGTGAAGTCAAGTTGATCGATTATCCGCGTGGAACCATAACCGCCCCGGGCGCAGATCACGGCGCGAACGGAATCATCATCAAGCATTGTTTGAAAATCATGAAGGCGTTGCGCGTCAGTACCGGCGAGATACGAATGACCGGTGCTGAAAAGGTGTCTGGACGTCACGGGGTGAAGTCCCCACGATTCGAACTGCGCCATGGCGATCTCCACGTCTGCGGGAGAGACCTTTCGTCCAGGTGCAGTGATGCCAATTTTATCGCCCGGCACTAAAAAGTTGGGTCGGATCATGCCGGAAGATACATGGTGAAAGCAAGATATCAGATCACAAATAAAAAAATGGCCGCAGGAGGGCAGCCATTTTATGTTTGCTTTATTTTGCCGGACCTGAACCGGCTTTCGGCGTAACCATCGCTTTAAACTTCAAAACGGTTTGTTTTGGAAATGTGTTGGCGGTGACCGTTACACTCTTGTTGATCATGTTGGTTTTGCCGTTGCTATCAAATTTTACTTTGATAAAACCCGTCCCGCCGACCGGTACCGGCTCTTTGGAGTAGTCGGGAACAGTGCATCCACAGGATGGTTCAGCCTTCTGGATGATCAGGGGCGCTTCGCCGGTATTTTTGAAAGCGTAGGTATGCTCTGCAGGATCGCCCTCCCGGATAGTACCAAAATCGTGTTCTGTTGACTCGAACTGGATAACGGGCAGCGGACCTTCAGGCTTTTCTTCGGCGGCTTCAGCTGCCTGTACAGCTGTTTGTCCGGCCGGTTTTTTACCTTCAATTTCTTTCAGGCGGCTTTCTAATTCTGCGATCCTTTTTTCCGCATTCCGGTCTTTACAAGCTGTAAAGCAAACCAGCACGACAGAAAATAAGAATAATGTTTTTGCTACTGCTGTTTTCATACTTCTCTACTATCGGTTTTTAATTTATTCCTTAACCCTTCTTTCCGCGGATCTGTTCCAGCAGATCGTCAACATCCTCCAATAACTTTTCGGCCTTGTTACGGGCGTCATCTACCACCTTCTGGCCCTGCGACTTCGCTTCGGAGGTGAGTGGGGTTTCCTTGCCGGACACAAAATCGTTGATCAGATCCTGCAGCATCTTGCGATACTTATCCAGCTGAAAGGAAAGTTTTTCGCGTGTGTTGGAGCCTTTATCGGGCGCATAGAGTATTCCAAGAATCGCCCCCGTAGCTGCTCCAACGAGGAAAGCCATCAGTAAATTTCCACTCTTTTTGCTCATAAAACGATAAAATTAGTTAGGGATAAAGCGCAAATTCAAAATTTTAACAATTTTTAACAAATCCCGGAAGCGATTATAGGGGCGATATGGCGTTGCGGTCGCTACTTATTATCCATCAGGCCGCGGCCGCTCTTTTTGATTTCCCCATTATCCTTCAATTCCTTGGCGATGACATCAAGAATGCCGTTGATGAACTGCCGGCTTTTGGGGGTACTGTAGTTCTTTGCCAACTCAATATACTCATTGATGGTAACTTTAACCGGGATGTTGGGGAATTTCAGGAACTCGGCAATGGCCATTTCCAGGATCATGCGGTCGGTCAGCGGCAGGCGGTCAACTTCCCAGTTCTGCGTATTGCTGGCAATCAGATTTTTATATTTATCGTCGAGATCCGCGCCGGTTCTATAAAGGATTTCGATGAACTCCCGATCCTCTTCCCAGTTAACGGACAGGGTATGCAACACAAGTTCGGGAGAAGTTTCAGGATCGAACGATTTAATGGTCTTTTCAATTAATCCCTTGACGATCTCCTTGTCCTCCGCCCATCGCAAAACCTCTTCCTCGAAGTATTCATTGATGACGGTCTTGCCGAGAATCACCTTTTTGAAGATGTGATTAATAAATTTCTTCTGGTCATCCAGTGTAGGACTTTTTTTATCGAGGTAAGCCAGGTACTCATTGTCCTGCCGGATCACATCGCGGAACCAGACCTTGACGCGATCTGCCTTGTCCTGCCAGTGACGTCCCATTTTCAGGGCGTTTTTTTTGAGCTCTTCATTTTTGCGCAACGCCTTCATCCAGGTATTCTGGACGAAGTTCTTATGGCTTACTTTCTTATCCGCTTCGGCGAGATCCGCGAACGATGTCGCCAGGCTCAGCACAGCGATATAGTGCTCATAAATTTTTTCTATTTCGCTGATAAGGGTGGTCCGGAAAAAATCGGTGTCTTTTTTAGACTGGGTCGCGTAGAAGCCGAAGGCATTCTGAACGGCCTTCTGGATCTTTTTATCTTCGTGCTCCACAGAAGTCACCCCATCCTGGAACGATTTTTCAAACAACTTCACGGCAACTTTCTTTTGCGCCGCCAGCCCTGCCTTATCCTGTACTTCCATCGAATTAAGATCCGGCAAAAACGTGTCATTGATCTGTTCGAGGCATAGTTCGTAATTGGCCTCCTTGCATTGCTGAAGGGCAAAAAGGTTTTGCATTACTTTAATCCGGAGACTTCTTCTGTTAAGCATGATAAAGAACGAGTGTTATTTCTCTGAGAAGCGTAAAAATAAAACATCCCGTCAGGTTCACCAACGGGATGCTTAATAGTTTAGGTAAATTATACCGGTTTGCCGGTCAGCGCCAGATTCGACGGAGAAACAATGGAACGACCTATCTGGTCATTTTTAGCCGTCCTATCTCGGCTATGCGCTTTTCTGCCAGGAGGATCGCCGACTCCTGCGTCGAGATTTTTTCGCGCGACGCGTGGTCGAGAATGCCCAGGCAGGTTGTATATATTTTTTCAGCCTGTTCAAAGACCCGTTTGCTGTTATAGTTGCCCAGGTACTCTTCATAGACATTCATCAGCCCGCCGGCGTTGATGAGGAAATCCGGCGCAAAGGTCACGTTGCGGTCCATCAGCATATAACCATGACGGATTTCATCTTTCAACTGGTTGTTGGCGGCGCCGGCGATAACACTGCATTTCAGCCGCGGAATGGTAGTATCATTGATTGTCGCGCCCAGCGCACAGGGTGCAAAAATATCCATGTCGACATCAAAGATCTCCAGCTGTCCGACGGCGGATACCCCGAACCGCGTTACTACTTGTTTTACTTTTTCATCGTTGATGTCTGTCACGAAGACGGCAGCATTTTCTTTGACGAGATGCTCCACCAGGTGCGCCCCGACCTGGCCCACACCCTGCACCGCTATCTTTTTTCCGGCGAGGCTGTCGCGACCGTAAGCTTTTTTTGCCGCAGCCTTCATGCCGAGATATACACCGTAAGCTGTTACCGGCGACGGGTCGCCACCACCGCCCATCGATACCGGCAGACCGGTAACGTGTTTTGTCTCCATGGCAATGTATTCCATGTCGGCGGTCTTCATATTCACGTCTTCGGCTGTGATGTATTTGCCGTTCAGGCTGTTTACAAATTTCCCGAAACGGCGGAGGAAGGATTCGGTTTTCAGACGATTGGCGTCGCCAATGATTACCGCTTTGCCACCGCCCAGGTTCAGTCCGCTGATCGCGGCTTTGAAGGTCATCCCCCGCGAGAGGCGGAGGGCATCGGTGAGTGCCTCCTGTTCGGATGTGTAGTTCCACATCCGCGTGCCTCCCAAAGCAGGCCCGAGGATGGTATTGTGAATGGCAATAATAGCTTTCAACCCGGTGTGCGCATCATGGCAAAAGACCACTTGCTCATGACCAGTTTCTGCAACAGTTCCGAAGATACCTGCCGCCTGCACTTTTTCCTTTTCTTTGATCTCCATGCGATTCGATTTACGTTTGATTGTTGTAGTTTTAAGCCCCTCACGGGCCGGTGTTTCCTTGATTAATTCTGCAAATTTACAGCACTTCAAACGTTTGCATGAACCATTGAAAGGATATTTCGTTTTAGTGGGGGACCACCAAATTTTCCGGCATGCGCGAACTGAAGTACCTGAATAAATATCTGCTTAAATACAAGTGGCATTTACTTCTCGGGACCCTTTTTGTTATCATATCCAACATCTTTCAGATCATTCCCGCTATTCTGGTACGCGATTCCATTGACCTGGTATGGGGTAACATCCGGCTTTACCAGGCGATGGATAACACAAAAATTCAAAATGATTTCTTCGCTGTTTTTGCATTTGCCGTGCTGGTATATGCGGGGCTCATTTTGGTGATGGCGTTTTTACGGGGCATCTTTTTATACTTTGTCCGGCAAACGCTGATCGTCATGTCACGTCATATCGAGTACGATCTCAAGAATGAGATCTTCGAGCACTATCAGACCCTTCCTCTCAGTTTTTACCGGCGCAATAATACCGGCGACCTTATGAACCGGATCTCGGAAGATGTCAGCCGCGTAAGGATGTATCTCGGCCCGGCCATCATGTATGGACTCACGCTGATCACCCTTTTCCTCATGTTGATTCCCCTGATGTTCAAGATCAGCCCGGTCCTGACGTGGTATGCCTTGAGTCCGTTACCACTGCTTTCCGCCAGTATCTTTTTTGTGAACAACATTATCGAACGACGCTCGGAAAAAATTCAGCAACACCAGTCGCGCCTGTCGACGTTCGTGCAGGAAGCCTTCAGTGGTATCCGGGTGTTGAAATCGTTTAACCGCGAGCAGGAGTCGATCTCGAAATTCGAAAAAGAGAGCGATGATTACCGGAAAGAATCCTTAAAGCTCACGAAAGTGCAGTCATTGTTTTTTCCCATTATTATGGGATTAATCGGTGTCAGCACAATCCTTACCGTGTATGCCGGAAGCGCGGAAGTGATTTCCGGCAATCTACGCCTCGGCCACATCGCCGAGTTCATTATTTACGTCAACCTGCTTACCTGGCCCGTCACATCGCTGGGATGGACCAGCAGCCTGGTACAACGGGCCGAGGCTTCGCAAAAAAGGATCAACGAATTTCTGAAAACACAAACCAGCATTGTCTCCGAGAAAGACCTTGACCGGGAGATTGAGGGAAAAGTCGAATTTAAAAATGTCACCTTTACCTATCCCGACACGGGCATCACGGCGCTGAAAGATATCTCCTTCGTGATTCAGCCCGGCGAGTCGCTGGCAATTATCGGCACGACAGGGTCGGGTAAAAGCACCGTCTCCAACCTGGTCTCCCGCCTCTACGATGTACGGGAAGGGGAGATCCTTATCGATGACATTCCCATCACACATTATAATCTCACAACCCTGCGGAGCCAGATCGGCTATGTACCGCAGGACGTTTTCCTGTTCAGTGATACCATCGCGAATAATATTGCGTTCGGCATGAAGGTACCTGAAGAAGGGAAGATCCATCAGGCTGCAGCGGACGCGGATGTGCATACGAATATTATGGGCTTTCCGATGGGGTTTGAAACCCGTGTAGGCGAGCGCGGTATTACGCTTTCAGGCGGACAAAAGCAAAGGGTTTCGATTGCCAGGGCTATCGCGCGTGAACCCAAAATCCTCATGCTCGACGATGCATTGTCTGCCGTCGATACCAAAACGGAGAACAACATTTTAAACAGCCTGAAACGGATCATGCTGGGCCGGACGACGATCATTATTTCCCACCGGGTGTCATCAGCCAAGCTGGCCAACAAGATTGTCGTGCTGATTGATGGCAAGGTCGTGGAAGAAGGTACGCACGAGTCTCTTCTCGGTAAGGATGGATTTTACAAGGACCTATATGAAAAGCAGGGTCAGGTGGATGAGGAGGTTACAGGGTAACAGTTACAGTTACAAGTGTTGAAATCAATTGCGTTGTGGAGGACTTCAGAAGTTGTAGCGGATGCCGAGGCCGCCAAGGAAACGGAGGGCCCGGCGGTCGGCGACTTCAAGTAAAAGATCGAACTCTCCATATACAGAGAGGGGAATATCTTCGAAAGTATATTCCACCCCGATGATGCCTTCAGGGCCAAAGTCGATATCACGGCGGTCGTC
>DASPJC010000063.1:0-30898 GCA_035628815.1 Ohtaekwangia sp.
GCCGCAAACACCAGGTGAATTTCATATCGCTGGATACGGACGAGGAATATGTGCCAAAGTTGCTGAGGCTTTTCAAAGTACGGAACAAATCCATGAAGACATCATGACGGCCGACGTGCAGCAAACACAGCTGGTTCAATATTGTTTACGTTTCACCCGCAATTTTTGCAGCGCGATGTCACGCCGGTGCACCGGAATAAAAGAGGGTGCCGTACGCTGGGGGATAGCCCTGGCGTTGCTGTTAAGCTGTATGACCTTGGAGGCGCAGCAGGTCAATGTGCAGGGCGGGTTTTTCGAAGACAGCATTATCGTCGGCGATAAAGTGAGATTTTATCTCTCGGCGCACTATCCCAGCGAACTCAACATCCTGTTTCCCGATTCCACCTTCGATTTTGCGCCATTCGAATATGAACGACGCGATTATTTTCCCACCCATACCACCAATGGCGTCAGTGCCGACAGCATCGTATATTACCTCACGACATTCGAGGTCGACCGTGTACAGCGTCTGGACCTCCCGGTATTCCAGGTGAATGAGAAAGATTGTACGGTTTATGAATCTCCGGTAGACACCGTCCTGTTAACGGCGCTGGTGACCCGCGTGGATACCCTGCAGGTTGAAACGCTTCCGCTTAAAGAGAGCCTTGCTTATCAAAAAGTACGGCGGCTTTTCAATTATCCGGTCCTTGTTATCGCCACCGCCATCCTGCTTACACTTACGGCAGTTACGTGGTTTGTATTCGGGAAGAAAATACGAAAACATTTTCGCATTAAACGCATGCTGAAAGCGCACCAGGAGTTTATAATGTCGTTCACACGGGCGCTGGAAGGGCTGCGGGAAAACGCGACGCCGCCGGTGATCGAATCGACCCTCGCACAGTGGAAAAAATACATCGAGCGGCTCGAACGGAAGCCCTATACGAAACTTACAACACGTGAAATACAACGGATGGAGAAAGATGAACTGCTGGGCAAAACGCTTCACGCCATTGACGGTGCCATCTATGGGCATGGGACAAACCCGGCGGGCTCCATGGAACAGCTGCGCACGTTTGCCGACCAGCGTTTCCGTAAAAGACTGGAGGAGGTGAAGCATGGATAAGGATCTTACGCCCTGGTATTCGCCGGAGTGGTTCGCCCCTTCCACCTGGAGTTCATACACCTGGGAAAACCCGGGGTTTTTATATGCGCTGGCCGCTGTCCCCATCCTGTTTCTCCTGCGATGGTTTTTGCTTCACAGGCTGGACCAGAAACTGCCGGTGGCCCTGACGCGAAGAGACCTGAAATTTTCGCCGGTAACCTTGCTGGCATTTCTTCCCGAAATACTAATGATGTTCGTCGTGGCCCTTATCCTTGTAAGCCTGGCACGACCGCAACGCAGCAACGAGAAACTGGAACAGTGGACGGAAGGTATTGATATCATGATTGCACTGGACATTTCCGTTTCCATGCAAATGGAGGATTTTACGCCCAACCGGCTCGAAGCTGCCAAACGCGTTGCCGAACAGTTCATCGATGGACGGATGCAGGATCGTATCGGACTCGTGGTTTTCTCAGGCGATGCATTCTCGCTGGCACCCTTAACGACAGACTATGACCTTCTGAAAGCCTACCTGAAGGATGTGACTTTTGAGATGATCGAGAGCCGTGGCACGGCGATTGGAAGTGCCATGGCCGTTGTAACGAACCGCATGCGGGAATCAGAGACCAAATCGAAGGTGTGTATCCTGCTCAGCGATGGTGATAATACGGCGGGAAATATCGATCCCGTCACGGCAGCAGAACTCGCGTCGGCATACGGCATTAAAATCTATTCGATCATTGTCGGAAAGGAAGGACGTGTACCCATGGGAAAAGACTTTTTCGGCCGACCCATGTACTACGAAAACACCATCGATGAAACGACCATGCGAAAGATGGCCGACATCGGCGGCGGCGAGTTCTTCAGGGTGACCGATAACAGGGCCCTGGCCCAGGTGTTCAGCCGCATTGACGAATATGAAAAAGCGGAGATTAAGGAAACCCGGTTTAAGAACACCAGCGATTACTACTTCATCTATCTCTACTGGGCCGTAGTCATCCTGCTGCTGTGGCTCTTATTGAAATCAACTTTCATCAGCAATGTGTTGCAGGATTAAAAGTGAGCGGGTGTTCGGGTGCTCAGGTGTGTTGACGTGTTGACGTGCGCATGTGTTGCGGTGGCGTTAACAGTGTTCGAGTGTTCAGGTACCCAGGTGTTCAGGTGTGTTGAGTAAGCCTTCATCCAACATCTAACCTCCAACATCCGCCTTTCATCCGTTCAATGCGGCAACTTGTCCGGAAAAAGTATCAGCTTCCCGGCGAAGATCACCAGCACGATGCCCAGCACAATATTCATCAGCCGGATAAAACGCGTGGTCATCAGCAGGCGGAGTTTATCGGCAAGTTTGGCTTTCAGGACATCCGTCGTAAATACAGTGCCGACTATCGCTGTAAAAAAAATAAGCGCTTCGCGATGCGTCGTATAGCCAAACCGTGTCGTCGCCACACCGATGGTGGCCACCCAGAAAAGTAATACCATGGGACTAAGCCCGTTGATCAGAAACCCTTTCATGATCAGGCGGAACGGACTTCTGTAGGGCAGGCCCTGGTAATCATAATGCGCAAGCTTCCTGCTCTTTACAAAAAGGTAATACAGGCCGAAGCCGAGCAAGACGATTCCGCCGGCGTACGCAAGGTAACGTTTGAAACTTTCGGTCTGCATGAATTGGGCCAGTCCGAGATAGGACACCGCGATATAGCACGCGTCACTAACGGAAACACCCACGGCGACAAATATCCCGTTGCTGAATCCACGTTCAATACTGGTTTGTATAATGGTAAAAAATACGGGGCCGATCAGAAAGGCCAACAGGATACCATAAGCAATTCCGTTAACGACGATCTCCATTCTTGTAGTTCTCCAGGAATGTTTTCCAATCATTGAGCTGGGCGTTCTTCATAACCCGCGGGAACTTGTTCTGACCGCCAACCTTGCCCTTGGACTCCATCCAGTCGTAAAACATTTTTACAGGAAAGACGTCTACATACACGTCCTTCAGTGCGGCACTCCGTTCCACAGCATAGTCGTCATTAAGCGCTTTCAGGTGCTCGTCGATCTTGTCTTTCAGAACGTTCTTATCAACCGGATCGTCGGTACCAATAAACCAGTGGTGCGCAAAGAGCGAGCCGTGGGGTATGCCGGCCACGGTAAATTCCGGGATGGTAATGTTGAAGTCGTTCGACACCAGTTCGACCGCCTTGTTCATATTGTCGACAGACAAGTGCTCCCCACAAAGACTGAGAAAATGTTTGGTGCGGCCGGTGATAACGATCTCGGCTTCTTCCACCGAGGTGAAACGGATCACATCGCCGATCAGATAACGCCAGGCCCCGGCACACGTTGACATCAGTATGGCATACTCCTTCCCTTCTTCGACCTCATCGATCAGCAACGCCTCGGCTTCCGCCCGGATCTCGCCGTTCGCGTCGAAATTTTTTTCTTCGAAAGGGACAAACTCGTAGAAGATACCGTTGTTCAGCACCAGGCGCATAGACCGGCGGTTCGGAAATGCCTGGAACGCGATAAAGCCCTCTGACGCCAGGTAGGTTTCAATATAATGGATCGGCCTTCCCAGCAATTTCCCAAAACCCTTCCGGTACGGATCAAACGAAACCCCGCCGTGAACGTAGACCATCAGGTTTGGCCATATCTCATGAATATTTTTCAAACGATGGTACTTCAGGATCTTTTCCATGAGGATCTGTATCCAGGCAGGAACACCGACGATAATACCGATATCCCAGTCGCGGGCTTTTCGCGCGATCTCATCCAGCTTGGCGTCCCAGTTCCGGGTTTTGGCGATCTTCTTCCCGGGCTTATAAAAATGCTGAAACCAGAAAGGCAAACGCGCCGCCTGTATCCCGCTCAGGTCACCCTCGAAATAGCTGCCGCGTTTATTGAGGTGCGTACTGCCGCCCAGCATGAGGATCCCCGCTTCAAATATCTCCGGTGCAAGATCGTACTTCGATAACGTCAGTATCTGGCGGATGCTGGTCTTCTGTATCGCCTTGGTCATGTCTTTCGTCACGGGAATGTATTTTGAAGAAGATTCCGACGTTCCGGAGCTCAGTGCAAAATATTTTACCCGGCCGGGCCAGCAGACATTTTTATCGCCGCGCAACGCCAGTTTCCACCAGTCACCGAAGATCTTGTTGTAGGCGTGAATCGGAACGTTACTTTTAAAACGCTTATAGAATTCCTTGTCGCGCTTGCGGAAACCATCCAGGATATCGGCGAAATTATAGTGCTTACCGAACTCCGTTCCGCTCGCCGTAATCAGCAACTCCTTGAGTTCTTTTTTTTGCAAGTCGTACGGGGAACTGTATTCCTGCTCGAGCATCTCGCGAATGCGAATGCCTTTTTTCAGCAACGTTCCCAGTATCGCCATATTTGACTTAGCTTTGGTAAAGGTTTCAAAAGGCTAAAAATAGGCATGAATATCAAGAATAACATCAAGAACTTTCGTGAAAACTTACCTCCTGCCGTGAAGCTGATCGCCGTCAGCAAAACGCAGCCCGTCGAAAAAATACAGGACGCCTATGATGCCGGCCAGCGCGTGTTCGGTGAAAACAAAGTACAGGAACTAACCCCGAAGTATGAACAGCTGCCAAAAGACATTGAGTGGCATATGATCGGCCATCTTCAATCGAACAAGGTAAAGTTCATCGCGCCTTTTGTCCAATGGATCCATTCCGTGGATAGCGAGAAACTGTTGGCCGAAATCAACCGTCAGGCCGCACGTCATCAACGGACGATCAATTGTCTTCTGCAGATCCACATTGCGCAGGAGGAAACCAAGTTCGGTTTTTCACAAGACGAAGCGCTCGCATTATTATCAGGTGATACCCTGTCGCAGCTCGGCAACATCCGTATTGCCGGCCTGATGGGGATGGCCACCTTTACGAATGATGCAGGCCAGGTACGGAAGGAATTCAGGTCATTGAAATCATTTTTCGAAACGCTGAAAACCCGGACATTCTCATCCAACATGGAAATGCGGGAACTCTCCATGGGGATGAGCGGCGATTATGCAACGGCCATTGAAGAAGGAAGCACAATGATCCGGGTGGGGACAGCTATTTTTGGCGGGCGCACCTGACCCGCTATGTAAATAATAACGATATGAATCAACGAACAGTACTGATAACAGCAGCCACGCTGGGCGCCCTCGGCGTGATCCTTGGCGCATCGGGGGCGCACGCCCTTAAACCCATGTTACTGGCGGCAAACAAGCTTGATACCTGGGAGCTCGCCAACCGCTACCAGTTTTACCATGTATTTGCCATCCTGGGATGTGGTATCCTGATGGATTCTTTTCCGGCTGCAAGGCTGGGCCGCGCGGCATTGTTCTTTCTGATCGGCATAGTGCTTTTCAGTGGCAGCCTTTATACCATGTGTTTTGTTAAGCTTCCCCTGCTCGGTCCGCTGACCCCAGTAGGTGGCGTCTTCTTTATTCTTGGCTGGGTATGGATGGCAACGGGGCTGAAAAAAAAATAAGCCCCATGTGAGGCTTATCGGTACTGTGTGTCCGGCGTTGTTACTGCCTTATTGCGTAGCTTTTTTCTCCAGCACGTTTGTAGTGAAGGATATCTGTGCTCCCTCGGGATTAACGGCGTTCGAAACGACTTTCACGACTTTGTTCTGTCTTCCCATCTTCCCTGTGCTGTTGAATACCACGACGATTTCGCTCCTGGCGCCTGGCATAATCGGGTCGCGTTGCCAGTTCGGCACGGTACATCCGCAGGTTACTTCCACATTCGTGATCAGTAAGGGCTCGGTTCCCGTATTCGTGAACTTGAAGGTCTCCTGAACCTTATCGCCCTGGACTATATCACCAAAGTCGTGGGTTTTCTTTTCGAAGGTTATCACCGGACCGTTGGCTTCCTGTGCGGCCTGCTGTGCGACAGCCTGTAAGGCAAATCCAAAAACCACCATTATTATCCAAAACTTCTTCATAGCTGTTTATTTTAATGCAAATTTAAACACATACGGACAAGTATTAAGCCAGAATAACGAAATTTCTGACCACTTACATAAATTCAAATTACATGGCAATTCCGGCCGATAAGTAACCTTCCATGGATTCAGAAATCGCCAAAACGTATGGTAACCAGGTCAGGGTCAGGGTGTGTGGACTGTGCCGCGAAAATGACCGCTTGCTAATGGTCAATCACCGCCGGATTACACCGACCGATTTCTGGGCACCTCCGGGCGGGGGTGTCGACTTCGGACAGTCTGTGCCGGAAACGCTTAAAAGGGAATTCCTCGAGGAAACACACCTCGAAATAGCAGTGGGCACATTTGCCTTTGGTTGCGAGTATATCAATGCACCAATACACAGTATTGAGTTGTTCTTCGAGGTACATAAAACCAGTGGCAATCTGCGGACAGGTCACGACCCGGAACTGCAGATCATCAGCGACGTGGCATTTCTCTCGCCGGCCGAAATCCGTTCCATGTCGCCAGACATTCTCCACGGTATTTTCAGACGATACACTGAAACAGCACAATTAAAGGACCTGAGGGGTTTTTACCGGATATAATGCCGTAATCCACAGATCAGCCTTTGTGATTTACCCCGTAAAATCTTTATTATTGCATAAGACCGCTAAACGTAAAAATTGCAAACCACTGCCCTCAACTATAAGCTCATTAAAAAGGTCAGAGACGAGCGTTTTGATGAAGAATTTATTCATCAATATCATCTCCTGATACAGTTGGGCTCGCGGGACTTCCAGCTGCTTGTTGTCGATCCTGAGGATAACAAAACGCTTTTATTAGAGGATTTTGTCCTTCCGTCGCTAACGTCGCAGGAAGATCTGCTGCACATCCTGGACCACCTGTTCGACGCACATCCTTTTTTAAAAGCAGCGTTCTGGAAAAAGATCAAGGTCTCCATCAAGAACCAGAAATTCGTTCAGGTACCGCAGGCGTTGTTCGCCGCCGAATCGATGGGTGAATACCTCAAGTTCAATGCGCAGGTCGATCCGCTGAAAGAGGATTTCATTGCAACATTAAACTCGCGGTCGCAAGCCGTGACGATCTTTGCCATAAACAAAAACCTCCGGTACTGGCTTGAGAAAACGTACGTGAACAATCAGCCCGTTTACACCCACCAGTCGGCCACACTGATCGAGGGTATCATGAAATTTTCGGAGGGACGCAGCGACCAGCCGCTATACATTTACGTGGACCGGTTCAAGCTTCACCTGCTGGCCTGCAAAGAGGGTAAACTGCTTTACTATAACCAGTTTGCAATCAAACAGTTTTCAGACTATGTACGCTACATCATGATGGTGATGAAGTCCCTCAGTATGGATCAACGGACAAGCCAGGTCGTCCTGTGGGGATATATCGGCAAAAATTCGCCGCACTACCACGAGTTCTATAAATACGTAAACAATGTGATGTTCGGTGGCCGCCCTGATTTTCTTGAATATGGCTACGTGTTTGACGAAATTCAGGATCATCAGTTCCTGGACCTTTATAGTATTCACCTGATGGAGTGACATCGGCCGTAATACACTGATTGTAATCTTGAAATCTAAAACGGCACAAGCGACGGCCGTCGTAACCTGATATGAGTAAACGCATTGCCCTCTTTCCCGGCTCCTTTGATCCGTTCACAAAAGGACATGAAGATATTGTATTAAGAGGACTGCAGGTATTTGATGAGATCCTCGTTGCCATCGGTTACAACAGCCAGAAAAGCAACCGCTATTTCGACATCGACCTGATGGTCCGGTGCATCGAACAAACTTTCGAGAAATATCCCAATATAAGAGTGCTTCGGTACGCAGAGCTTACGGCGGAGCTGGCCCGGAAAAATGGCGCGCGTTTTCTGTTACGCGGCTTGCGCAACACGACCGACTTTGAGTACGAGAACAGCATTTCGCAGGTAAACCGCCAGTTATACGATGAGCTTGAGTCGGTGTTTTT
This sequence comes from Ohtaekwangia sp., assembly GCA_035628815.1. GTDB lineage: Bacteria > Bacteroidota > Bacteroidia > Cytophagales > Cyclobacteriaceae > Ohtaekwangia. Next base: position 8,021 of record DASPJC010000063.1, read on the forward strand.
GATCACATCGCCGCAGCTGGCATGGATCAGTTCATCCATCATCCGGGAAGTGCACAAGTATGGCGGGGAAGTATCCCAGTTCCTGCCCTATAAATTGTGATTTACCGCGCCGATTTCAGGGCCTTCTTTTCGTAGTACTGCTCGAACACATGACTGATGGATTTATAGGAGTGCTCCAGTGCATGGTAGACTTCTTTCTGACTCATCCAGCGAACCTCCTCAATGTCCTCTTCCAGGGCAGGTTTGATGCGGGTGTCATCAACAAGGTCCATGATATACCACCGGGTCTTCTTCAGCATGGCGTGCTTGTTCATGGTATACGTATGCCAGGTGGTGCAGACCTTTTTGCCGATTTTAACGGTGATGTTGCACTCCTCGCCAATTTCCCGTATAGCCGTTTCCTTATAGCGTTCGCCTTTTTCCTTCTTGCCTTTGGGCAGATCCCACTTCTTCAGGCGGTAAATCATCAGGAACTTTTCCTTCTTACGGACGAGTCCGCCCGCGGCTTTCACAATCCTGAATTTACCCCGCAGGTAGGTCTTCAGCCCGGCATAATCGACGACCGATACGAATAACGAAAGGATCCCTGTAGGAACCTTCGAATTGAGGATTGTCAGCAGTTCATCGAGATCTTTTTCGGCGACATTTTTTACCCAGACATGGTGAATGAGTTTGGCCTGGGTCAGAGGTTCAACGGCGGCATCGATGGTATGATTAATACGACCGGGGTCAGGTTCCTCTGTGATGCTCAATACCCTGACCGGGATGTCGTTGATGAAAATGATCATTCGCAATGGCCTTTTACACCTTAACCATGTTCGCAAAAGAGTAAATAATTTCCAAGGTCACAAGCTTAAAGGAAGATTTTTAATGAATTTAAAAAAAAATATTCCCAACAACGTTTGTAATCGGGGAGCTTTTCTCCGGTCAACTTTTAGTGATAACTTTCGTCCGTTATGCCAATCATAAAAGTCCAGGAAGAAACAGCCGGCAAAATCGCCGATATGCTGTTAACGATCGAAGCGATTAAACTCAATACGAAAAAGCCCTATACATGGGCTTCCGGATGGAAGTCGCCAATCTATTGCGACAACCGGCTGTCGCTCTCGTTTCCGGAGGTCAGGTCCACGATCAAGGCGGGTTTAATACAGGCGATCCGTGAAAATTTCTTCACCGCCGAGTCCATTGCGGGCGTCGCGACCGCCGGCATAGCCCAAGGGGCGCTGGTTGCCGAGGGCATGAACCTTCCCTTTCTCTACGTCCGGGCCAAGCCTAAAGATCACGGCATGGAAAATCTCATCGAGGGAAAGATCACCAAAGGGCAGAAAGTGGTGGTGATCGAGGACCTCGTGTCTACAGGAGGCAGCTCGCTTAAAGCCGTGGATGCGCTACGCAAGGCAGGTTTTGATGTACTGGGAATGGTTTCCATCTTTAACTATGGTTTCGACATCGCCAAACGCAATTTTTACGAAGCGAACACCTCCCTGATCAGTCTATGCGATTACAGTTCTCTCCTGAACTACGCGCTCAGCAAAAATTTCATCAATGATGATCAACTGACTTCCCTGAAGGCATGGCGCGTTGACCCCTCGAACTGGAAAGCCTGACACCGGCCGATGACGCTCAATACTTTTTCACCGCCTGCTAATCCTTTTGGCAAAATCCAGGTTTCGCTCGCAAAAGGTAATCACATCGCGGTCGTCGGGGCGGGCGCTTTCGGAGGATGGTCAGCATTATATTTACAACGGCGGGGACTGAAAGTTACACTCATCGATGCATGGGGAGCGGGTAATTCACGATCCAGTTCCGGCGACGAAACGCGCGTCATCCGGTCTACCTATGGAGCCAACGAATTCTATTTCAACCTGAACGTACGTGCGCTCCATCTTTGGAAAGAAAATGAAAGGCTCTTCGGCCGGAATCTGTTTATAAATTCCGGTGTTCTGTGGTTATGCTATAACGAGGCAACACCCCTCGTTGACGATTCAATTCCGTTCGCAAAAAAGCACGCGATGGAATACGAATACCTTGACCGAAATGAAATGCATGATCGCTATCCCGTATTAAATACCGAAGACCTGCATCATGGCTTCTATGACCCCTTCGGCGGGTATCTCAAGGCACGCGAGGCTTGCCAGGCTGTACTGGCAGCATTCATAAACGAAGGGGGAACATTCCTACAGGCCTCAGTAAAACCGGGAACAATTTCTCAAACCGGGCTTTCAAATATCGCACTATCCAATGGCGATCATATTTCGGCAGACGCATACCTGTTTGCCTGTGGCTCCTGGATGGGCAAAGTTTTTCCGGCGGTCATGGGCGACGTCATTACCTGCTCCCGGCAGGAGGTGTACTACTTTGGTGTTCCGCGCGATGCTGCTGCAGCCTACGATAACCTGCCGGTATGGGTCGATGTCGACGGCAAGGACTTTTACTATGGCATACCCGGAAATGCGCATCGCGGATTCAAGATCGGCGTCGACATCCGTGGAGAACGCTTTGATCCGACTACGGGAGACCGGACCTTGAACCCTGAAGTTCTTCTCAAAGCGAGGCAGTTCATCACGCATCGCTTTCCCGGGTTAGCAGATGCGCCGCTGATTGAAAACCGGGTGTGCCCCTATGAAAATTCTCCTGATGGCAATTTCATTTTCCAATCGCATCCCGATGCAGACAATGTCCTGTTACTCGGTGGCGGGTCGGGCCACGGCTTTAAGCATGGACCGGCACTGGGCGAACTTGTCGCTGGTATGATCGCGAAATAGTCCTGGTAACGGCGTTGATGGCATCATTATTTACAATGCTGCTTATATCAACGAAAACGCTTATGGCAAAGTATTCAAAAAAAGCGCAAAGCACAGTTAAGCGAGCCATGAAAAAAAGAAAATCAGGATCGCTCAAAAGCGGAAGCGGTGCAAAAGTAAAAAGCCGGAAGCAGGCCGTCGCGATTGGTCTCTCGGAAGCGCGGAAGAAGGGTGCAAAAGTTCCACCCAAAAAAGCCGGCAAAAAAACAGCTAAACGTGGCGCAAAGAAAGCGGCAAAACGCGGCGCAAAGAAAAGCTCCGCCCGGTCGAGAAAATCCGGCAGCACTTCGCGCAGAAAAAAACCCTGAAGTAAGCGAGTCGGCTAGACGACGTTCGCTTTCTGTTCGAGGAACGACGCGGTGATATCATTTAATGCCTTCACTTTTTCCTGGAAATCACCCTTTAGCTGGTCCCGGATCCTTTGCATATTGTTCAGCAATTCATTCGTGTCGTCCGGCAGCGCTTCTTCCAGGTACTCACGGATGCGTTTGGCCACGGTCGGAGATTTTCCGTTCGTTGAAACACCGATCTTCAGATTTCCCTTGGTGATCACCGAGCCGAGGTAGAAATCACAAAGATCCGGTGTGTCGGCGACGTTGATCAGTAAACGGCGGGTACGTGCAAAGTTCCGTATCGTTTCATGCAGCTGGCGATTGTCGGTGGCCAGCAATACAATATCTTTGTCCCACAAGTCCCAGAGTTTAAAATTGCGCTCAAGCAGTTTTACATGCTGATGATTTTCAGCCAGCGCCTTGATGGGTTCCTGGATCGTTCGCGCCACCAATGTAATCCGCGCGGACGGACTGTTCTTCAACAATGCGGTTAGTTTTTCGAGTCCGACATGGCCACCGCCCACAATGAGCGTCTCCAATGAATCCAGTTTCAAAAAAACCGGAAATAAATTATTGCGTTCCATAGTCCTGTCTGGTTTCGTGTGTATTGTGAGCGTTGAACCTGCCTGCGTGATGATGCCGAAATCGCTTTTTAAGCCGTTGCCGACCGGATGATCTGGTTGCGTGCCTGCGCGTATCGAACCACCTGCCCCACCACAATAATGGCCGGGGAACCAAGTCCATTCAGTGATGCAAGCTCTGCGATGGTATCTACCGTTCCGATCACTTCTTTCTGGTCCGGAAGCGTTCCGTTTTGTATTACCGCGGCGGGAACGCTTCCCTTCCCGTGCTGCTGAAACTGCTTCATGATCTCCCCGATCCGGTTAACGCCCATGAGGATCACCACGGTCGCACTGGATCGCGCCGCAAGTTCTATATCCGAAGAAACGGCTCCCGATTTCGTTGTCCCGGTGACAATCCACAAGCTTTCACTCAGACCACGCGCTGTTACGGGAATTTTAAGACTGGTCGGTACCGCGAGTGCACTGCTAACACCAGGAACAACTGCGGTCTGAAGCCCATGGGATTCTGCATAGTCGATCTCTTCCGATCCACGGCCAAACACGAAAGGATCGCCGCCCTTTAAACGCACCACATGGCCGTACAGGTAGGCGAACTCCACGATCAGCTCGTTGATCTCGTTTTGCGAATAGGAATGTTCGCCCGCTCTTTTTCCCACGGAAAAAGCAGGAACACCGACAGGAACCAATGCCAGTATTTCCGCCGATACCAGCGCATCGTACAGCACGACGTCTGCCTGGCGGAGGGTGTTAACCGCCTTGACAGTGACCAGCCCGGGATCCCCCGGACCCGCTCCCACCAGCGTCAGCCGTGGTTCTTTGTGAAAGGTGAATTCGCGTGTCATTTTACCACAACCTCTTTTTCGTTTGCACGATAAGCAAACACACCAGCAACAAACTTCTTTGCATCTTCCAGGAACGCAATCGCAAATTCTTCTGAGGGTTCCTGTTTATTGATCCGCAACACGAATGCCTTGAAATCCTCAGCTGCAAAGATGCCGGATCCGCCAAACTCCTTTTGGAAGTCGAGAATGGTCTGGATTTGTGTGCTGGGCCTTACGTCCCTTGTGAGCAACAACGCTTTTGCCGTATTGATAAAGGTGCTGTAGCTGTGATAGATGGCATCAGCATAAAGCTTCTGCTGAATGGCCTCCTGTGCCCACGCGATCTTTTCCTCAGATTCGTACAGCAACGTCGCTACAAGGTCGATCATCACACCCGCGCATTCACCGACAGCGGTATGGAGAATGAAGTTGTCCTCGCCACCCCAGTCGATGTAATCTGTCGGCACCAGCGTGGTCATGTCAGCCAGCGGCTTGAGCAGCGTATAGAAGTAGTTCCTCCCGATACGCTTGAAGTAATCGTGGAAGTACTCTCCATCCAGCCCGTTTTTTTCATAGTCGTTCAGCAGCAGCCGCAGTCCGTCGGGTCCGCGTTTGCTCGGGATTTTGATGATCTTGTCAGCAATAATCCCTTCGCCGTCTTTAAGCTTTCCTCCGCCCAGCAGGAACATCAGGGCCGGCACGACTTTGCCCTGTTTATCCTTGATTGTACTGCCGTGCAAACCGATACCGGCGAAGCCGTGTTGTCCGCACGAGTTGGGGCATCCGCTGATCTTGATCTTCAGGTCAGTATTATAAATGAGATCGGGATATTCCTCGCGAATGACTTTCTCCAGTTGCAGCGCGATGTTGGTGCTGTCCGAGATTGCGAGGTTACACGATTCCGTTCCGGGGCATGCGGTAACGTCGGCGACGCTGTCGAAGCCTGGCTCGGCAAGTCCCAGGTTATCAAGTGCCACAAACAGGTGTGGCAACAGCTCCGGACGGACAAAACGGAGCAGGTATCCCTGGTTGATCGTGACGCGAAGCTCATTGGCAGCGTACTGGTCTACGATGTCGGCGAACTTCCGGGCAAGGTCAGACGACATGTTGCCCAGGGGAAGCTTGACATATACACCGAAAAACCCTTTTTGTTTCTGTTCAAATACATTGGTTGCGCGCCAGCGTTCAAACTTTTTCTGATCGGTAATTTCAGGCGTTGTCACCGGCCGAGATTCGGGAATAACCGGGGCCGGGAGAATGTTTTCGTCGATGGTGTAAGACTTGAACCGGATCGCTTTCTTTTCCTCTTCCACCAGTTCCATGATCCTGTCAAGCCCAACATCTTCCAATAGAAATTTAAAACGGGCTTTCATGCGGCGGGTGCGTTCACCGTAACGGTCGAATACCCTGATAACAGCTTCTGTAAACGGTATGATCTGGTCAGCTTCGAGGAACTCATATGCTGTCAGCGCCAAATAGGGATTGGCACCCAGGCCTCCGCCAATCATCACCTTAAAGCCTTTTTTGCCGTCGACGATTTTGGGTATGTAACCGAGATCGTGGATGAAGCTAAGGGCGGTGTCCTCATCGCTGGAAGAAAATGAAATCTTGAACTTACGACCCATTTCCTGGCAGATGGGATTGCGCAACAGGTAACGGTACATTTCATAAGCGTAGGGTGAGACATCGAACGGTTCGCGCGGATCAATTCCCGCCTGGTCAGATGCCGTCACATTTCTTACGGTATTTCCGCAGGCCTCGCGGACCGTGATCTCGTCTTTCTCGAGGCGCGTCCAGAGTTCCGGTGTTCTGTCCAGGCTGACAAAATGGATCTGGATATCCTGGCGCGTGGTTGCATGAAGGTTCCGGCTGGCATATTCATCAGATATTTCCGCGATGGTGCGAAGCTGCGTGGTGTTTACTCTTCCCAGGGGAAGCTTGATCCGAACCATCTGCACACCCGGTTGGCGTTGTCCGTAGATACCGCGAACCAGCCGAAGTGACCTGAACTTGTCAGGATCGATCTTGCCTTCCCGGAAAAGCCTGATCTTCTGCTCAAGATCGATGATATCCCGCGCGACTACCGGGTTGTTAATATCTTCAAGTTCGGTGCGAAAGCTTTGCATGGCTAAGGGATGTTTGTTCGGTTAAGTTGGTCGTAAATAAAAGAGCCTTTCCCGTTTGGCAGGAAAGGCTCGTTATGCTTTGGTTCTTTGTTTTCTCGTTTCAGAGATCATCACGAATCTATAATTCCTGCGTCAGGTATGAAATACTTACAGCAACACGCTGCGAAGTTTTTACATGAACAGGTTTTATGAGTATTCATTGCGTTTGAAATCCCTTCGAAAGTAGAGCAATTTTTTCTTAAATCAAACGTGCCCTTGCGTTTTATGTTGCAAAATATAATCCAAACAAGTGTTTGTCTTGCGTGCAAACGTTGCCGGCGTAATACTTCCTCAGCAGGGGGACACATCAGCGTAACCAGCCAACGTCAATACGGATAAATTAAGCCGAGTCGCGCATGGCTGCGATCATATCCCATTCTTCGGCAGTAAGTCCCTGCGTATCGCTGGCGGGTTTCTCCTGCGCTTCAACAAACGCTTCGAGGCTGGTGTAAAAACGCAACCTGTACTTCCAGATGATCTTGCTGCCGATGGCTTCTTTTAATACTCTTACATCGGTCTTGTCATCGAGCCATAGCAGGTCGTGCGTCACGCGGTTTGAGGAATTGTCTATGTATCCAGGCATATAGTTGACATCCGCGTGTTCCAGTTTTTTGCGAACTTCGGTCTGGAATCCCGCTCTTCCCGTTACATAAATTGTTGTCCAGTTCATTCTTATGACATAAAAAATTCTCCGCGCATGAAGTTGGCTTGAAAAATTCTGCGTATCTGGTATCACACGCAATAAACTTTTTCCGCTCCGCGGGATGCGATCTCATATCGCATCATAAAAAATTACTTCACTACTCTTCCATACGGAATTGCGGAGGCGAAGTTGCGCATTCCCCTGCGATTCATAACGTGGATGTATAATAAAATCACCGGTATCGTTTCCTGAAATGTATCTTCAGAAACAGTCAACTGACACGCGCCTGAAAATTATGGAAGCTTGCTGTTCAACGGTGTCACTACTGCCTTATGCAATCGTCGACAACGTCGTTAAAGGTAGTTTGACCTTTTCGCGGAGCACAAACAGAACGCTCAACCGTAAAAAAAAACCGGGCAGCGTCGGAAAGGAAGCGCGATCGCCGGCGTCACATGCTTATGTAAGGAAAGAAGGGGAAAAGGGTGACGCGTGTTGCGTCATCGCGAAGAGAAGAAACGACGCTTCGAAGTGAAAAGCATATTAAGTTTCGTTATGCTGGCGTTCCTTGGTAGGTCTTTCTGAATTTGAAAGGAACAGAAAAAGAAAGCGATGGTTTCATACGTTTCGCGAGCTCCGTTAGCTGTATCACGCCGAGGTAGTGGAAAATAAAATAAAGGACAATCATCACATCCAGTTCTACCGGCTGGGAGAGAATGTAGCTCAGGCACCCGTTTACCACGTCCTTCGCCAGGTACTCCTTCATCATATACTTTAACGCGATCATCTTGTTCAGCTATTAGTCGTCTGTTTACCCTCCAGAAATATTAGTGCCAGACCGAAAAATGACCTGATCGGATCTTTCCTGTGCATGTTGTGTGGCGGGAATATACAACCTGTGGAAATCCGGATCAGGGGGGTGCGGCGCTGGTATATAGATTGCAAAGCATTCCCCAAACTACCCGGATCATGAAAAAATCCATTCTGCTCTTTATCTGTTGTACCTGTTTTGCCGTGGCCTGTGATGAGAATAATAATTTCGTTCTTTTTTCGGTCGCGAACGATGTCGAACTCGGTCAGCAGGTTCAGCAGGAGATCGCCAGTGACCCGGGCTTTACCCTCCTGCCGGAAAACCAGTACCCGGAAGTGTACGCCTACCTCAACGCCATGCGGGACGACATTCTGAATTCCGGGGAGATAGCCTACAAAGACGAGTTTGCATGGAAGCTGCACGTCGTCCATGACGATGCCGTTCAAAACGCTTTCGCCACGCCCGGGGGCTACATCTATATTTATACGGGGCTGATCAAATACCTCGACCATGCCGATGACCTTGCCGGGGTACTCGGGCATGAAATGGCGCACGCCGACCTGAGACATACGGTGCGGAACCTTCAGAAAGTTTATGGGGTCAACATTCTTCTCAGTGTGGCCCTCGGACAGGAACCCACGGTACTGGAAGAGATCGCCGGGCAATTGGCCGGGACGCTTGCGGGATTAAGTTTCAGCCGCGATTTTGAGCGGGAAGCCGATGCTCACTCTGTAGAATATCTTGCTCATACATCCTACGCCTGTAATGGCGCCGCTCATTTCTTTTCAAAGATGACCGCTTCAGGTGAAGGTGGGCAACCTCCCGAGTTCCTCAGCACGCATCCGAACCCGGAAGACCGTATCGAACACATCAACGAAAAAGCGGAAACACTGAACTGTGATACCTCGCTCAGCAATGGCGATGGTTACACCGCTTTGAAAAATGCATTGCCTTAAACGCTTATGGAAGGATTACTTACTACTGAAGGTCTCGTTAGTCTGCTCACGCTGACATTTCTGGAGATCGTTCTCGGCATTGACAACATTGTCTTTATCTCCATTCTTGTAGGAAGGCTACCGGCGGCCCACCACGCGAAAGCACGCCTGCTGGGTATTGGCCTTGCCCTTGTCGCCCGTATCATCCTGCTGTTTGCCGTGAGCTGGCTCATCGGTTTGAGTAAACCAATTCTTACGTTCAACGATTTTCATTTAAGCTACCGCGATATCATACTGATCCTCGGCGGACTTTTCCTTATTGGAAAAAGTACCACGGAACTGCATGCAAAACTGGAAGGAAGAGAAGTTGCGGAAAACAAGCCGAAGGTCATTTCGATGCGAAGCGCTATTATCCAGATCGTGCTCATTGATCTGGTGTTCTCACTTGATTCGATCCTGACGGCGATTGGATTGGTAGAGAACATTACGATAATCGTTATCGCTGTAGTCATTTCACTGGGCGTCATGCTCATATTTGCCAGGGGCATCAGTGACTTCATCAACAAGCATCCGACCATGAAGATCCTGGCGATTTCATTTTTAGTGATGATTGGAACGTTGCTGGTCGTTGAGGGTCTTCATGTCCACGTCCCGAAAGGCTATATTTACTTTTCGATGGCGTTTGCGCTCGGTGTTGAATTCCTCAACATGAAATTCCGTAAAACCGCAACGCTCTCCGGCAGGGGTACGGATAAAAAAGTAAACGTAAAGGGTACACCACGACCCTGACTCGGCCCTGCCACTGACGACCAGACAGCTTTGCATCCTAAAATGGCACATTCGCTGTGTGCCTGGAATTTTAGTTGTTTTCTGCGTAATCCGAATCAAAAAGGTACGGAAGTCACCCGCGCGTTTTCGTCGGGGTTGGCATAAGTTTTTTATAGCGGCGTTTTGTGGATGATTTTCATCACCTTCTTTTTTATTCTACGCCTTTCCGCAAAATGAAGTTTATATTCAGTGCAACGGGTTTATTTCTTTTTTACATTTATAACTACTGATTCCATCCCCATCTATGAATAAGAAAGGTAACGCTGGCTCGAACGGCAAAAAGAATTCCGAGATGCTGCCTGTCACCGCAGCCGTCCTGTCACAAAGCCCTCCCACAAAGAAAAGGAAAACGAAAGCTTATCAGTCCTTCGCCAGCCCGATCCAACAGGCTGACGTCACTGATTTTATCGATAACCGCGAGCTGCTGCGCGTTTTGACCGACGTGCGTAATGGCAACTTTGCGGCGCGAATGCCCTTCGACCAGGTAGGTCTCAGCGGCAAGGTTTGTGATACGTTGAACGAAATTATCTCGCTCAACGAACGGCTGATGCAGGAATTTACCCGCGCCGGACACATTATCGGAAAGCAGGGAAAACTCAACCAACGGATCGAAGTACCCAACGCGAAGGGGTCATGGAGTACAGGCGTGGATTCCCTGAACGTATTAATCTCCGACCTGGTGCATCCAACCATTGAGATCGCACGGGTTATCAGCTCGGTGGCAAAGGGAAACCTTTCGCAGCAAATGCCGCTGGAAATCGGGGGGCATACGCTGCAAGGCGAGTTCGCTCAGATTGCCAAAGAAGTAAACGACATGGTGAAGCAGCTGAACCTCTTTTCCATGGAGGTGACGCGGGTGGCGCGGGAAGTGGGCTCCGAAGGTAAACTTGGCGGCCAGGCAAAAGTAAAAGGCGTTGCCGGTGTCTGGAAAGATCTGACAGACTCCGTAAACCAGATGGGTAGCAATCTTACCGCGCAGGTCCGGAACATCGCGGAAGTAACTACAGCCGTGGCGAAAGGCGATCTCTCGAAGAAAATCACCGTGGATGTAAAAGGCGAGATCCTCGAACTGAAGAACACCATTAATACCATGGTGGATCAGCTGAACTCGTTCTCTTCGGAAGTAACGCGGGTGGCGCTTGAAGTTGGTACCGAAGGAAAGCTCGGCGGACAGGCCCAGGTTAAAGGAGTGGCCGGTACCTGGAAAGATCTCACAGATTCGGTTAACCAGATGGCCTCGAACCTTACAGGCCAGGTGCGGAATATCGCTGATGTAACCACCGCGGTGGCAAAGGGCGACCTCTCCAAAAAAATCACCGTTGACGTAAAAGGCGAAATTCTCGAACTGAAGAATACCATTAACACCATGGTGGATCAGCTGAACTCGTTTTCAGCGGAAGTGACCCGCGTGGCACGTGAAGTCGGGTCTGAAGGAAAGCTCGGCGGACAGGCAACGGTGAAGGGTGTGGGCGGTGTCTGGAAAGATCTCACGGACTCTGTTAACCAGATGGCCTCCAATCTTACGGGCCAGGTGCGCAATATCGCCCAGGTAACAACGGCGCTCGCGAAAGGCGACCTGTCACGCAAGATCACCGTGGATGTCCGTGGCGAAATCCTGGAATTGAAGGACACCATCAATACCATGGTGGACCAGCTGAATTCATTTGCATCTGAAGTAACCCGGGTGGCCCGTGAAGTAGGATCCGAAGGTAAACTCGGCGGACAGGCAACGGTAAAAGGTGTGGGCGGTGTCTGGAAGGATCTGACGGACTCTGTTAACCAGATGGCTTCCAACCTTACGGCCCAGGTAAGAAATATAGCACAGGTCTCGACTGCGGTAGCGCGGGGTGACTTGTCGCGCAAAATCACGGTAGATGTAAAAGGAGAAATCCTTGAACTGAAAGATACCATTAACACGATGGTGGATCAGCTGAACTCCTTCGCATCCGAAGTAACGCGGGTGGCCCGGGAAGTGGGATCCGAAGGAATGCTGGGTGGCCAGGCCGATGTGCCCGGCGTCGGCGGGACATGGAAAGATCTGACGGATTCGGTCAACAAAATGGCCGGTAACCTGACCTCGCAGGTACGGAACATTGCCGAAGTAACCACAGCGGTTGCCAATGGCGATTTATCACGCAAAATTACAGTGGATGTAAAAGGAGAAATCCTTGAACTGAAAAATACGATCAATACCATGGTGGATCAGCTGAACTCCTTTGGTTCAGAAGTGACCCGTGTGGCGCGCGAAGTAGGATCTGAAGGCAAGCTCGGTGGACAGGCAACGGTAATGGGTGTTGGCGGTGTATGGAAGGACCTGACCGATTCTGTTAACCAGATGGCATCCAACCTCACCGGCCAGGTGCGAAACATAGCCGAAGTAACGACGGCCGTGGCGAAAGGCGATTTGTCGCGCAAGATCACCGTGGATGTAAAGGGCGAAATCCTGGAATTGAAGAACACCATTAATACGATGGTGGATCAGCTAAACTCTTTCGGTTCAGAAGTAACCCGTGTGGCGCGCGAAGTGGGATCTGAAGGCAAGCTTGGCGGCCAGGCCGATGTGCCGGGCGTTGGCGGAACATGGAAAGACCTTACTGATTCGGTAAACAAAATGGCCTCGAACCTCACGTCGCAGGTGCGGAATATTGCTGAAGTGACAACGGCTGTTGCCAACGGGGATCTCTCTCGTAAGATCACTGTTGATGTGCAGGGCGAAATTCTCGAGCTCAAAAATACAATTAATACAATGGTTGGTCAGTTGCGGGGCTTCGCTTCCGAAGTAACGCGCGTTGCCCGCGAGGTGGGTACCGAGGGGAAACTCGGCGGTCAGGCAAACGTGCCTGGCGTGGCCGGTACCTGGAAAGATCTGACAGATTCTGTAAACCAGATGGCTGGTAACCTCACTGCACAGGTAAGAAATATTGCTGATGTGGCCATCGCGGTAGCAAACGGTGACCTGTCCAAAAAGATCACCGTGGATGTTCGTGGTGAGATCCTCCAATTGAAAGAGACCTTGAACACGATGGTGGATCAGCTTCGCGCGTTTGCATCCGAGGTAACACGCGTTGCGCGGGAAGTTGGTACCGATGGTAAACTTGGCGGACAGGCCTTTGTACCCGGTGTTGCAGGAACATGGAAAGATCTGACCGATTCGGTTAACCAGATGACTGGTAACCTTACCGCACAGGTCCGTAATATCGCCCAGGTAACAAAAGCCGTTGCATCAGGCGATCTGTCGAAGACCGTGGCGATCGATGTGAAGGGCGAGATCCTGGAACTGAAGAATACGATCAACACAATGGTGGAGCAATTAAACTCCTTTGCCTTCGAAGTTACCCGTGTTGCGCGTGAAGTAGGTACCGAAGGAAAACTCGGTGGCCAGGCCGAAGTAAAAGGCGTGGCAGGTACATGGAAAGATCTTACCGACTCCGTGAACATGATGGCCTCCAACCTTACTTCGCAGGTGCGCGGTATCGCAAAGGTTGTAACGTCTGTTGCGACGGGTAATCTGCGTCAGAAACTATCCATCAATGCAAAAGGTGAGGTCGCTCAACTGACCGAGACCATCAATGAAATGATCGAGACGCTGGCTGTCTTTGCGGATCAGGTGACCACGGTGGCACGCGAAGTGGGCGTTGAAGGCCGGCTCGGCGGACAAGCCAACGTACCCGGCGCATCGGGTATCTGGAAAAATCTTACGGAAAACGTAAACCAGCTCGCGCAAAATCTCACCACGCAGGTACGTTCAATCTCAGAGGTGGCATCGGCCGTAACCAAGGGGGATTTGACACGGACCATCCGCGTAGAGGCGAAAGGTGAAGTGGAAGCGTTGAAAGATACCATCAACCAGATGATCGCCAACCTGCGCGCCACAACCCTGCGTAACCAGGATCAGGACTGGCTGAAATCCAACCTGGCAAAATTCACGCAGATGTTGCAAGGTCAGAAGGACCTGGATACTGTTACGAAGCGTATCCTCTCTGAACTCGCCCAGGTCGTCAATGCGCATTTCGGAGCCTTCTATATTTTAAAGCAGGATGAAGACTCTACGCAGGTAAAACTGAAACTTTTCGCCTCGTACGCTTACAAGGAAGAAAAAAATGTACCCACAGAGTTTGCCATTGGCGAAGGACTTGTCGGACAATGCGCCCTGGAAAAAGAAAGGATACTCCTGACCAATATTCCATCGGGTTACATCAAAATAAATTCGGGACTTGGGAAAGCGAAGCCGTCTAACCTGGTCATTCTGCCGGTGTTATTTGAAAACAGCGTAAAGGCGGTAATGGAACTTGCTTCCCTGGAAACCTTCAGCGGAACCCACCTTGACTTTCTCGGCCAGGTAACAGAAAGTATCGGCATTGTGCTGAACACCATTGAAACGAATACCCGTACAGAAGAGCTTCTCGCGCAGTCGCAATCACTGGCCAGCGAATTAAAAACCCAGCAGGAAGAACTGCGGAGAACAAATGATGAACTCCAGGATAAAGCTTTACTGCTCGTCAAGCAGAAAAATGAAGTGGAGGCCAAAAACAAGGAAGTAGAGGAGGCGCGGAAATCATTGGAGGAGAAAGCGGAACAGCTTACGCTCACCTCCAAATACAAATCAGAATTCCTGGCGAACATGTCGCACGAGTTGAGAACGCCGCTGAACAGCTTGCTGATCCTTGCCCAACAGCTCTATGAAAACGCAGAAGGAAACCTGACCGAAAAACAGATCCGGTATGCGAAAACGATTCACTCCTGCGGCGATGACCTGATCCAGCTGATCAACGACATCCTGGATCTTTCCAAGATCGAATCCGGTTTCATATCGGCTAATATTTCACCCGTGGCCATTGCCGAGATAACCGGTTTCGTGGAGACGACCTTCAAGCCGATCTCCGAAGCCCGCAATCTGCGGTTCAAGATCGAGACTGACTCGGTGTTACCGGCGATGATTGAAACGGACATCCAGCGACTGAACCAGATTCTCAAAAATCTGTTGTCCAACGCTTTCAAGTTTACGGAGAAAGGCGAAGTCGCCCTGAAAATCATAAACGCGAACAAGACGTGGAAACCCGGCAATCCTAACCTCGACGGCAGTTCGAAAGTCGTGGCATTCTCCATCAGCGATACCGGGATCGGGATTCCGCTGGAGAAGCAGCAGATTATCTTCGAAGCATTTCAGCAGGCCGAAGGTTCAACCAGCCGGAAGTATGGTGGAACCGGATTGGGCTTGTCCATCAGCCGCGGACTTGCCGAACTGCTCGGCGGAACAATCGAGCTCGAAAGTATCCCCGGCCAGGGAAGTACGTTTACTTTATTCCTTCCGCTCGACAACCACGCCACCGTTACGCCAAGTCGCGAAACGACGGAAAGCATCAAGGCCATACAACAACTGCAGCTGGATAAGGAGTCGGAAGAAATCGACAGCTTGCTCAACACCCTGCGTCTTACAAACGACGGCATTGAATCACGGAACATGGAGATCGTCAACGAGATGATCAACGAAACGGGCGACGACCGGAATACCATTCAGTCGGGTGACAAGGTTGTGCTCGTTGTGGAGGATGACCTGCGTTTTGGAAAGATCGTGGTGGAGAAAGCCCATGAACTTAACATGAAGGCTATTGTCGCGACCAATTACCTGGAAGTTTTTGACTTCATCAACCGCTTCGCGCCGATCGCGATAACGCTTGATGTGAAGCTGCCGGATACCAGCGGATGGAAGGTGATCGACCTTCTTCGCAACGACCTTACGTACCGCCATATTCCGATCTATGTAATATCAGGTGAGGAGAACAAATCGCTTGCGCTGAAAAGGGGCGCACGTAATTTTTTACTCAAGCCACTTGACAACGATTCGCTGAACGAGCTGTTTAAAGACATCATCGAATACAGCAAAAAAGAGAATCGCAAAGTGCTGATTGTAGAGGATAATGAACTTGATGCTTCACAGATTGCCAAGCTGCTGATGGACGATTGTATCGAAGTAACCATCGCTAACACCGGGGAACAAGGGCTGCACCAGATCGAATCGAAAGATTACGACTGCATCATCCTTGATTATACACTGCCGGATATATCCGGATCAGACCTCATCAGCAAGGCGAGCAAAACGAAACAACGGCTCACGCCCCTGATCGTCTACTCCGCAAAAGACTTTAATAAAAACGAACTGCATCATGTTAATCACAACAGCAATGCGGTGCTGACAAAGGGTGTGAATTCGCTGGATCAGTTGCTGGAAGAAACCGTTTCCCAGCTGCATATCAATCACAAGAACCTGGCGCCGGAAAAAAGACGTATTATTGAAAATGTCAGGAGCAAAGAAGACATTCTCAGCGGCAAAAACGTGCTGGTCGTCGATGACGACGTGCGCAACCTGTTTGCGCTGACCACCGTTTTCGAGCGGTTCAACATTAATGCGATCACGGCGGAAAGTGGTAAGGAAGCCATTCAGATTCTCAACGACAATACGAAAATTGACATGGTGTTGATGGATATTATGATGCCGGAAATGGATGGGTATGAAACCACGCAGAAGATCCGGCGGGAGCATAAAAACAGTACCTTGCCAATTATCGCGGTTACCGCAAAAGCGATGAAGGGCGACCGTCAGAAATGTATCGAAGCAGGTGCTTCAGATTATATTACGAAACCGCTGAAAATCGACCAATTGCTTTCGTTGATGAGATTGTGGTTCTGTAAGTAAACAGGAATTGTTTGATGCAACCGAAAATTTTACTCGTAGATGACAGGGAGGACAATCTATTGTCCATCGAGTCCATTTTCGAACCGGACGGATACCGTTTTGTGAAAGCCAATTCAGGAAGGCAGGCGTTAAAGATCCTGTTGCAGGAGTTTGATTTCGCGCTCATCCTGATGGATGTCAAAATGCCTAACCTGAACGGTTTTGAAACAGCCTCCCTCATTTATGAAAGGGACAAGCTCAAACACATTCCCATTATTTTTATTACGGCGAATAATTTCGGGGATGAAAACGCCTATAAAGGTTACCAGGCTGGCGCCGTGGATTATATCTATAAGCCGATCAACCCTAACGTTCTGCGGGCGAAGGTCTCTGTATTGATTGATCTTTACAGAAAAAACAGGCAGCTCATTTACCAGGAACAAAAGCTGGTAGCCATTAACCGGAGTCTCGAGAATGAAATCGCGGAGCGCAAGGCATCGGAGGAAAAGATAAAAACGCTGAATCATCGCCTGCTCGAAAATATCTCCAACCTGGAATCCGCGAACCGCGACCTGGACCGTTTTGCTTTTATGGCGTCGCACGACCTGCAGGAGCCGCTTCGAAAGATCAGGGTATTCAGCGACCGGCTCTTTCACAAATACCAGGAAGTGCTTGACGACGACGGAAAAAGTAATCTCAACCGGATCCAGCAGGCCGCAGAACGCATGCAGGCGCTAATCACCGACATCCTTACCTTCTCCAAGCTATCGGTTGAAAAAGTCTCTTTTACAGATTGCGATTTGAAGGGACTGATCAGTGAAGTTCTCACGGACGTGGCCGAGGAGGTGCAGCAAAAGAAAGCGCAGATAGAGATCGGTAACCTGTATACCATCCAGGCGAACCCGGGATTGATCAGGCCGCTGTTCCACAATCTCATCAACAATGCGCTGAAATATTCACGAAAGGATGTCAGCCCCGTCATTAAAATAACCTCGGAGCTCAGCATCAGTAACAGCCGTAACGGTAACGGGTCAGACAACCGCTATTGCCGGATCTATATTGAAGACAACGGCATTGGCTTCGATCAGAAGTACGCCGAAGAGATCTTTGGCATGTTCAAACGTCTTCACCGACATACCGATTTCGAAGGCACCGGGATCGGACTAGCCCTTTGCAAAAAAATTGTCGAACAGCACAACGGCTATATTTCCGCACGAAGCAAAATCAATGAAGGATCCACTTTTATCATTTCACTTCCCATGCAACACCAGGGCGTGCGGTGAGCGGTTACTGCGCTGTTATCCTCCGTGGCATATCGTTTCAATCAAACAACAGCTTCATTTCTTCCTGGATCTCCAGCGATTTAATCTCCTGAACGGCACCTCCTGCAATACCGCGCACGTCGCCGTATAGGGCGACAAGGTTCTCCATCGCTTTCAGCATTTTCTTTTCCCGCCTGGCCCACTGTGCCGTAAGCAACGTTTTCTCTTTGACAAGGTCATCCTGCATTTCGCGGTAGGATTCAAATGCGGCCTCCAGCTTCTGCTTGAATTCATTGCTGGTCACGTAGCTGTAGATCATCTGCATCTTTTCCCCCCTGTTCTCCTGCGATGCCATCACCTCTCCTATCCGCGCCAGGTTCTGCCGGAGCAGGATGGCGAGCGCTTTGAAATCAGCGAACGAGCAGATCCAAACGCCATCCACCTCGCCAAACCGCGTCATCCCGTCAGGCAGCGCTTCGGTAACCAGCACAGCAACATCCGCCTGCTTCAGCCGCATATCATCCCTGATCTTGTACAGCCACTCATTGCTGAAATGTTTTGTACGCTTGCTTTCATAGAGCACCCTCCCGCAGGCATTGCCGTAGTGATCATGGACATGATGGATACAATCGCCGCCCTTTTTTCCTTTCGATACTTCTTCGACATGGTCTCTCGGAAAAGTAGCCGCCAGGTAATCCTCGATAGCAATCTCCTGCACTTCTCCCTGCATCTGCATACTTCCCTGCTCTGCCTTGCGTTTCATTTCGTTGATAAGTCGGCTCTGGTCGTCCAGTTTTTTCTGAAGTTCGAGATACTTCATACGCTCTTCTTCACGCGCTTTTTCGGCTTCCTCCAGTATGCGCTTTTTCGAAGTCAGCTCCATCATCTCCCGTTCCCTCGAAAGTTTTAGTGCCTCTTCTTTAAACTGGATCTGCGCTTTTTCGAAAGCGGTCTTGTCAGCCAGCGCGCGGATCGCTTTTTCACGCTCCATCATCCTTTTCTTCATCTCCAGTTCAACCTGCTCCTCGCGGTCGCGGATGGCCTGTTCCCGTTGGTCCAGTGTGAGCGCAGCGTGCTCCAATTCCTGCAGTCGTTTGGATTTCGCCTTCCGGTCTTCCTCCAGCCTCCGCAACTGCTCACGGTGACGGTCCTGTTCCTCCTTCCGGATACTGGCCTCGATGGCCTGCGACTGCGCTTCCATTTTCAAGGCAAACTCCTTTTCCATTTTTATTTTAATGTCGTGACCGATAGCCTCTTCGGGGGCAAATGCCTCGCCGCAATGCGGACATTTTACAATCATCGCCGGGGTGGTACTCACTTTCATATATCCGTTTTTGTTATTCATTCGAAAGTACGGGTACCGTGTGTCAACGAGTGACACATTGCAGCGCCGCCGAAAAAGATGTTGACATTCAGTACATTGGCGCATCATACAGGAATTGGCTATCATTGTCTTTCCGCAGTGAGTACCGGTATGGCCAAATCGAAAACACCGAAGAGAAAGAAAGAAGCTCCCTTTATCCCGCAAACAAAACTGCTGCGGTTGTTTCAGATTATCGCGGTTCTGAAAACGGGGCACTGGTCCATCCAGCAACTGGCGGAACGCTTCGATACCAGCAAACGGACCATGTATCGTTACATGAAGATCCTGGAGCAGGTTGAATTCCTGGTCGAGACGGATTTCAGCAACCGCTACTTTATCGTTACTTCGGACGACGACCCCACGCAGGCGCAATTTACCGTGGCCGAGATGGGCCTGATAAAAAATCTGATTAAATCCACCGCCGCCGATACGCCGGTAAAGAATTCGCTGCTGCGCAAACTGTCCCTGAATTCCGAGATCGACAGCATGCCCCGATTATTCCTCAAAGCGAGGTTAAGCAAATTCGTGGAACAGCTGTCGGAAGCCATCCGGGCCCGTCATCAGGTGATCTTCAAAAGTTACCATTCCGCCAACAGCAATGAGATCCGCGACCGTCTGGTCGAACCGATCCATTTCGGGGATAATTTCCAATCCATTATTGCGCTCGACACGCAGGACAAGGTCTGTAAACAGTTCAAGCTTGACCGGATTGGCGAAGTGGTCGAAATGGAAAAGTCATATGCGTTCGAATCCCTGCATCAAAAAACCGGCTCGGATATCTTCGGGTATTCGGGCGATGCCGGAAACTGGATCACGTTGTGGCTAAGCCTGCGTGCCTACCTGTTGTTGCGCGAAGAATTTCCCCTATCGATACCCTATATCGAAAAGCTGGAGAACGGTTATCATTTCCATGGGCCGGTGGCGAGCTTTGAAGGGGTTGGAAGGTTTGTGCTCGGTTTGCTGGATGAGATCAGGGTTAGTGCGCCAGAATCTTTCAAAGATTACATCCGGCGAAAGCTTGAAACACACCACGTTTTACAATAGCAGCGCAGCCGGAATTCTCTATACAGTATTTCACCGTCCTCCGCCGACCTGGCATCACAACACCATGCGGACTGCAGCGGTATCGTTTTTTTCATTTACGGAGAAACCGAGCCTTATGATCAATTACAATTTCCAAAAGCACGAACAGGAGGCGAAAGAATTTTTGCGGGATGTCGCTTCCGGGATTGGCACGCCGGGTGACCTTGAGCAGGCAGGCCGCGTGCTGAATGCAGTACTGCATACTTTGCGTGACCGGATTACACCGCAGGAGTCATTGGACCTGGTCGCTCAACTACCGGTCTACGTCCGGGCGGCCTATATTGATGGATGGAATTTCCGCGAAAAACCTCCGCGTGTAAAAACAAAGGAAGGCTTTTTACTGGAGGTGCTCGATAAAGCACCCCGGACGAACTTTCACGATTTCGGCAGCCTGGAAGAAACGCGAATGAAAACCGAAGCGGTTTTCCAGGTACTTCAGAAACGTGTTCCAGCCGGGGAAATAAAAGATATTAAGGCGCAACTTCCGGAAGATGTTGCAGAACTGATTCATGCCTGATTGACGGTTACATTAGGACTAGACAGCCCGAGGTGTGCTCGTGCAGTCTACCCCACCGGGATTTATACCACCGCGCCTTGCAGCCGATCTTTTTTGAATGATGTGCTTGCTTGCCGAGGGTTATCCTTCAGGTATTAGCGCCCTCACAACTCTTTCAGCGCCGTGTCAAGTTTGTCTGACGCAAAGGTTCGTTCATGGTCGGGCAATCCCGACATGCGTTGCTTCGCAGCAGCATTGGTATCCGCTACTTTTTCGGTTTCCTGCACGGAAAATCCGTGTTCCTCGATCTTCAGAAGGTTGTCATAGGGACCTTTATCGGAAATAAGCTTCACGAAAACGGGGGCAGTTTCCATTGCGATAAAAAGCAGGATGATGAACCAGTTGGCCCAGAATATTGCATCACTTTGCCGCGTGAGCCTGCTCAGTGCTTCCATTCGCGCTGCAGGGCCATCCATTTTACCGCGATCCAGTGATGCCAATGCCCGTGTTTCCAGGGAGTCATTCTGCTGAAGATTTCTTTCGCGGGCATTGATCAGCCGTTCGTTGTTTTGACGTAGCAGTTCGAACTCCCGGGAAGCCGCATCCGCATCGGCTTTTTTTACCTTGTAGATTGGCCCGAGATTCCTGCGTTTGCTTCCACCTGTACCATCGGCTTCTTCCTGAGCGGACCTTACCAGGGCGTCACGTTGCGCCGCTTTAAGGGCGACCTCGCGTTTGAGCATTTCTATCCCCGCTTTCAGGCTGTCACGGGAAGGGTCGAAGCGCCCGCGCAGTTCCCGTTCCTGCTTTGCGTAATTCTGCTGCTCCATGATGACGAGCTCGGGTGCAATTTCCTTCTCAAATATTTTAAGTTCAAGAGGTTTGGCAATCACAATCGAGATGATCACGGCCAACACAATCCGCGGTGAAGCGGAGAGTAGTTCGCGTGACGTTCTGCCCGCCTTGCGCATACTTGAAACAATGTACCGGTCGAGATTAAAGATCATCAGTCCCCACAACAGGCCAAGAACGGAAGCTGCCCAAACATTGTCAAAAACCGTGAACAACGCATAGCCTGCCGCAAGCGCTGCAAAAAGACCGGTAAAAAAGATTGTCGCACCAATACCCGTGTATTTACCGGATTCGGTAGGGCACTTTTGTAACAGATTCGTATCCGCTCCGGAACAAAACCAGAAAAAAGCGGTGATTTTTTTCATCCTGAAAAGTAACGGCCTCCACCGTTTGATTATTGTTGCTGAAGGGAACATCGTGCCAAAACCAGAATACCATCCGTGGCCCTTTGCCGGCAATACGATGGAAGAAGTCTGTACAAAAGCGAACAATGGAGTGTTCATTTTTTCCGCTATCGCGGGCATGAGGTTTTTAAATACCCCAGCATGGCATCATGCGATCCGATTCATTTCACGGGAATTTCGGCAGCGGTTTTCAACAACGTCCGGGCGGAACTGACAGGAAACGGGTTTGATCTATCGGGCCCGTCGGGTGTCGTTCACGGGCCCTACGGTATTGTGTTGCGTTATAACTGGGATGAAGGAACAGAAAGACTCGATATCGAGATCCTCGACAAAAATTTTTTTGTCACCTGCGGCCAGATACGGGCTCAGTTGGATAAGGCTTTTTCGCGCTTTGGCAGCACACCACAAAACCTTGCCTGACCTGTGGACTTTTATTCACAAATCAGCGTATTCGAATGCGACCGTCCAGGTAACCTGCTGATAATGAGGTTATACACCTAAGGCCGGCAATTCCTTAGCATGGAATGAGCTTTTAAGCGAACAGCATTATGCGTCTTATGGTCCTGACCTTCGTGATCTTGCCTGCTGTTCTTTATGGTCAGGGCCGGAAACCCGTCATTACGGGTCACCGACCATTGGTTACGACTGAAGAACAGTCACTTACGATTCAATTGAACGATTTGTACGTTACGGACCCTGACAGCTGGTTTTATCCCTGGGGTTTTTCGTTAACCGTTCACCCGGGGGAAAACTATACGCTTTCCGGGAATACAGTAATACCCGATGCAAATTTCAATGGCACGTTGAGTGTCTCCGTGACGGTGA
>DASPJC010000064.1:0-7778 GCA_035628815.1 Ohtaekwangia sp.
GTGCTGCCCGGGCTGATGCGGCGGGAAGGTATAGACATGTGGATACTGATTTCGCGCGAGTATCATGAAGATCCGGTCATGAAAACCATGCTTCCGGCGCAATGGATGGCGGCCAGGAGAACGACGATGCTGGTGGTTTTCGATGGTGGTCCCGGTAAAGACACGGAGTACCTGGCTGTATCCCGTTACGATGTGGGAAAAATTTTTATCCGGTCGTGGGATCCGGAACATCAGCCGGACCAATGGGCTCAGCTCGCCAAACTGGTAGAAGAACGAAATCCAAAAAGGATCGCGATCAATAAATCCGCGCACGGTGGCCTGACGGATGGGCTTTCAGCCGGTGACCACGAACTGCTGCTCCGTGCGATCAGCAAAAAATTTCATCCGCATATTGTACCAGCGGAGACACTCGCCATCGGGTGGCTGGAAACGCGGACGGAACGGGAACAGGTAATGTACCGGCAGATATGCCGCATCGCGCATGACATCATTGCCGAGGGGTTTTCCGAAAAAGTGATCCATCCGGGCATCACTACGACCGATGACGTCGCCTGGTGGTATCGCGAGCAGATCAAGGCGCTGAAACTTGACACATGGTTTCATCCCTCGGTTTCAATCCAGCGCAACGAGCCCGATGTGCAATTTTTAAAGCGACCTCAGCCGGTTGTGATCATGCCCGGTGATTTACTGCATGTCGATTTTGGCATCACCTACCTTCGCCTGAACACCGACACACAACAGCATGCCTATGTGTTGAAAAGTGGTGAAACGGATGCTCCTGAATTTCTGAAACGCGCTTTTTCACGGGGCAATAAACTTCAGGATATCCTGATACGGAATTTTTCGGAAGGGACATCGGGAAATGAATTGCTGGCCCGGGCGCGCAAGCAGGCCATCGATCAGGGGTTGACACCTTCCATCTATACACATCCGATAGGCCATCATGGTCACGCTGCCGGCACCACGATCGGGATGTGGGACATGCAAACGGGAGTTCCTCATCTGGGTGATTACCCGCTGCATTACAACACGGCCTATTCCATTGAGCTGAATGTAACACTGTACCTGATCGAATGGAAAAAGGAGATCCAGATCAAACTGGAAGAGGATGGTGTTTTTACGGAGGATGGTTTCAGCTACCTGGACGGCCGTCAGACCGAACTCCTTCTTATTCCCCGTCCGGACAAGATCAACAAACCATGAACATACTGCCTTCGAAGTCAGCGGGTGGTATATATTAACCTGATGTTGTTATTTTAGGATATGAAATTTCTCCAATGGCTTCACACCGCTTATGGCCTTGTCATTTTCGTTTTGCTGTTTGCCATACTATTTCCTTTTTTTCTGATACCGATACTATGGCCTTCCCAGTTCCGGCTGGTTGGCGTACTCAACCGGCTGTGGGCGCGGCTGGTCTTTTTATTTGTATTTCTTCCCTTCAGACTGGAATACCGCGGCAAGCTTGATGCACAGCGACAGTATATCTTTTGTCCCAATCATTTCTCGTATCTCGATATTCCCGCCATGGGGCTTAGCCATCACAACACAATTTTTGTGGGTAAGAACGACATGGTCGGAATTCCTTTGTTCGGTTTGATGTACCGGAAGCTTCACATTACAGTGGATCGTTCAAAATTGAAGGCCCGCTATTCCATGCTGGAACGATGCCGGGAGGCTGTCGATGCGGGAAAGAGCCTTGTGATTTTTCCGGAAGGCGGTATTATCACGGAAGGCGAGCCGGTTTTGTCGCGATTCAAGGATGGTGCTTTCCGGGTTGCAATTGAGAAACAAATTCCGATTGTGCCTGTGACGATACCTTATAATTGGATAATTTTGCCAGCCGATCAGTTTTTGCTTCACTGGCATCCGCTGAAGGTTGTTTTTCATGAGCCTGTAGAAACGGCCGGAATGACCCTTAAAGACCTGGAGCCGCTGAAGGAGAAAGTGTATCATATCATCCACGAAGAATTACTGAGGCAAATAGCATATGAAAATCGACCGCGCGTTGCTGGATAAGATTGCCCACCTGGCCCGCCTTGAATTTGATGAGCAGGATGCCGAAAAAATGATGCGCGATATGACCGCCATTGTCGACTGGGTGGAAAAACTGAAAGCGGTCGACACCGAAGGAGTTGCACCGCTCACGACCATGAGCCATGAGATCAACGTTCTTCGTAAGGACGAGGTAAAGGAACACCTGGATCACGGTGAAGCCCTGCGGTATGCGCCAAAAAAGGACGCAGAATACTTCCGGGTTCCGAAAGTATTGGAATAAAAACTGGGTTCAACCGGTCGTAGCCCTGAAGTGTCGGGGCTATTTTTTGTACTGAGCTTGATAAATTCGCTATGCAATCTTTTTTTTTCTGGCGCGACTGGCCAAAGGATCTTCGCTGGGTATGGTACGGGTTGGCGGCACTTTTTCTTTTTGCACTGATCTTCCTTTGGTTTTCGTACTTCATGGGGACCGACCAGGTAATCCATTGGGATACCATCCAGGAACAGAAAGCCATTGAAACCACCGTCCACCGGTTTCAGCTGGGGCCATTTCATCTCGATATTCCCGCCGACAGTCATGTGATCTTCGAGTATTTCCATGGGAGCAGACTCGTACCGAACACCACAGCTTCTTATATTTTCCTCATCGTGATGATGGTGGCGGCAGTCGTGCTGGTTTCGGTCACCACGGCGTTGGAGCGTTTCTGGTTCTTTACGGGAACGGCATTGATGATTTTTTTTATTGTCAGTCTCCGGCTTGAAGTGGTCGGCCTTTTCGGGATGTTCAACAGGATACCCCTGATTGTCATTCTGGTAATCTACACGGCGTTGTGTTTTTATTTTAACCGGATCGGTGTGTCGGTCTCTTTTGTCAGGCGGCTCTTGTCCTTCGCGTTCCTCACGATCGCCGTCGGTTGCTGCATTCAGTTTTTTTCTGCTGTCGATTATCCGTTCTATCACCTGACACTGACGGGCTATACGCCAGCGCTTGTCCTCACGGTACTGTTTGTCATCATGGTCGCCCATGAGATCTTCGCATCCTTTGTATACGTGGTAAGCCAGGGCTCGACAAAGAGTCTGCGTCATCTGTCCATCATCAGTGCCATTTATTTTGCGAACCTGTTAATCACCTGCCTTCACGAGATCGGGGTGATTGAATGGGAGTTTGTATACATCAACCTTTACCTGCTGCTCACCGTGTCGGCCCTGATTGGTATCTGGGGCTTCCGCGACCGCGAGCCGCTCTACGGCGGGATCGTCCCGTTCCAGCCCCTGGGTGCTTACTTTTTCCTGGCTATGGGCGCCATCTGCTTCGCTACCACCGGGCAACTGCTGGGCAATGCCAACGATCCGGCTGTACGCATCGTGCGCGATGTCATCATATTCAGCCATACCGGGTATGGATTGATCTTCCTCACATACCTTTTTTCAAATTTCATTCTCATGCTGGCGCGCAACCTGCCGGTTTATAAAGTGCTTTACCAGCCCAACCGCATGCCGTACTTCACATACCGGTTTGCCGGTACCATTGTGATGCTCGCCTTTGTATTTGTCTCCAACTGGAAAGAGTATGTCTACTATGGCGTGGCCGGCTTTTACAATGGCACCGGCGATCTGTATACGTTGATGGACAACGAAAATTACGCGCAGTCCTTCTATGAACAGGGTCGCCTGCGGGCGTATGGCAACCACCGCTCGAACTATGCGATGGCGACCATAAAGGCTTCCCAGGCGGATTTTCAGAACGCCCATTTCTATTACGATCTCGCCAACTACAGGAACCCTTCCGTCTATGCCATGGTCAATAACGGAAACCTGTTTGTGTGGGAGAACCAAGTTTTTAACGCCATCGCTGCATACCATCGCGCCAACACTGAAAATCCCGGCCTGGGCCCGGTGCAGAACAACCTGGGTTTTGCCTATACCAAAATACATAACATCGATTCTGCCCTTCGCTACCTTGGTGAAGCGCGACAGCACCGCATTTCGAAAGCGGCAGCGGAGTCTAATTTCTTTGCCATGGCCGCCGCGGAAACCATACCCTTTCAGGTCGATTCGGTATTCAGGTCTTTCGACAGCCAGGCGCCTGCCGTCGCCGCGAATGCCATCGCGCTGGCCACGCTCTCCGGTCAGCCTTTCACGCTCCCGGTCGATCCGCTGCCCGGTGAAAATCTTGGGCTGCATACAGCGACATTACTTGGTAACTATGTCATCCACCATGCAAAAACCGTGGATACCACATTGACGAATCGCGCCTATGCTATCGCGCGCAACCCGGCCAATACTGCTTTTTCTGAGCCACTTAAAGCCGCGCTTTCCCACGCGTATTATCACCAGGGCAATGTTACAAGAGCGCTCGAAATACTGGCGGAACTGGTTTACCTCAGCCAGAACAACAAGGGAAAATATAACTACATTATGGGATTGTGGGCGCTGGAACAACGGAACCCCGTTCTTGCGTCAAGCTACTTTACGTATGCCGATACCTATGCGTATAAGCAGGCGCGTTTCTACAATGCCATCGCTTTGACAGAAGCGCGCCGTATAGAAGATGCGTTGGTCGCATGGGATACCGTTTTCAATGGAGACGATGAAGCGGAACAGAACATCGCCAGCCAGATGAAAAAAATACTCCAGGTTTCGCCGACCGGTGCTTTGCAACTGGCCGATCGCGAAAAGTACCAGTATTGTCGCTACAACATCGGCATCCGCGACTCCGTTTTTTTCGACCGCCTGGTGAATACCTTCGACAATCCGAATTATAAAGCACAGGCGCTATTGGATGTAAGCCGGTACTACTTTGAATCTGATCACCCCGTCACGGCCATCCGTTTTTACAACCGAATCGCCGGCCTGGAACTTACAGACAGTGTTTTGTTCAATGAAATCCGCCACTTTGAGCTCGTGATGCTGGCAGCGCGCGGCGCGTTGAGTACCCTGGCCCGCCAGATCAACAAGGGCATTACATTTGATGGCTCACGCAGGCTTGAAAAAATGTTATACACCGCGCTGATTGCTTCGTCCAGTGGTGATACGGTGCTGGCAGCGAAGAATTTTGAGGTTTTAGGGACATACAATCCGTATTTTGAGGAAGGCATTCTGGCGTCCGTGGAGTTCTTTCGCAACCAGGATCCTAAAAGTCTGAAAGCATACACGCTGCTCGCCGAGGCGATCCACGTTAATACCAACTCCATACGGCTGTTGAAAGCCTATATCGGGGAGGCTACCCGTATCGGTTTTGACGAGTATGCGTCCAGTGCTGTAGCGCGGTTAAACGAAATTGAGACGGGGCTCCGCTAAGCGGAAGTTACCGCGTTGCCGCGGTTTTGCTGCGCCGTGCCGTACCATTTACCTTTTTACGACTTCGTGCACGGTTCTGTACTTTTCCACGCTTCGCTACACCGTTCACCCGATTGCCGTTGGTGGCTTCAGCCTTTTTCTTTCTGGCTTCCTCCTTTGCTTCCTGTGCGAACAGCTTGAGATTTTCCCGGATCACCTTCCAGTAATCTTGACCGTAGTCGACCAGAATTTCACCGCCGGCAGGGATATCCCTTTTTGATTCTATGTAAGGTGTTTTTCCGTCCGTGATATAATCGCAGTTGTTCGTCATTCCCTTGATGCGAACAAGGCCACGGGCGTCGTTGGCATACCGGGCCAGGGCTTTCTTATGCGGGAGTGCGTCGATCACATGGTTTCGTGTTACATAAAAGATGTAGCCGTTCTTGCCATCTTCATCCTTGATATCCTTCCATGTGGAGATTCTTCCCTTGTATTCTACGATGCGCGTTCCTTTCGGGATAAACTTTTTTGTGAACAGGCCCATGCCTGCATTCGGAAGGTTTGATTTTTTGATGTACAGTTGTTTCTCGAGAAGTGCCATCTGTTTTTCGTCATTTAAAAAGTGCGTGAAGATAGAACAAATTTATGCTTTGAAAAAAGTCCTGCCACACCTACAGTGCATTTTGTACGTCTGAACCCACAGCGGCTGGCCAACAACGGCATGTTACCTTCGCTATTGTAGCCGGTGGCAATCCTATCCATGGAACTGCATCTACCACGCGCATAAAAAAAGGACTGCCCTTTGAGGGGCAGTCCCGCGACATGTGAACAGTTGTACTAGTTCGCCTTTCTTACGTAGACGTTCCCGTACTTCGATTCGAATCTGTATTTTGGCCCGTTGCCTGGTTTGACGGAAACGTAGGTATGAAAGTGGTCATCATGCGATGGCAGGCCACCGAACTTTGCATCGAAATTGGTATAGATGTCTCCATAGTTGGTCTCGGCAATCACTTCACCGGTAAGCTTCTCTGACAGTGCAGCGTCCACACCCCCGTACGTCGATACAGCATTCAGGGGACCCGTGAAATCCTTGATCTCGACCAGCCCGTAAACCGATTCAATATGTGTTTCGGCGTTACGCGGTACTTTGATCTCAAGGACGATATCCATATCGACCCCCCACGACTGAACATCGAATGCTTTACCATTTTTTTGCTGGTATTCGCTGAGCGCGGCATTATCCCGGAAGATCATTTTCTGTCCGTCGCGGAAAACCGTGATGCGTTGGGGCAGACTCTTCATGTTCTTGATCTCGTTCCGGATGGTAGTGGTGTTTCCGGAAGCAGCGGTCTGCAGTTCGAAGGCGTCGTCGTTCTCGCCGTTGTTGATGCTGACAGTACCCTGGATCGATATCTCGTTCTTGTCCCACGTACTGACCCGGATGAGTTCGGGGTAATCAAAATGCATGGCTATTTTTTGGCCGGCCGGTACCGGTATTGACCGGTTGATCAGGGTTTGCGCATAATTTTTTCCTGCAATGGCCAGGGCGGCTGTGAGTAGTATTGCTGAAGTTTTCATCGCTGTTGGGTTTGGCATCCTTCGTAAGGAAGGATGCCGGATGAATTATTTTTTTCTCAGGTACACATTGTCATGCGTGGAGGAGAGGTTCACGTCCAGGCCACCGCCGTTGATCTTGCCATTGACATTGTCGCTGTATTTGATCATATCCCCCTTGCGTTCAATCTCTATCTTGAAATCCGGATCGACGAAGATCTCCCCATACACGGTACCCATCTTAAGATTGGCCTTCGTGGCCACCGGTAACGCTACGTCTACATGTCCATGAACCGATACGATAGAGACAGGATTCCTGATGTTCGGGCTCAGGCTGGCGTCAATCTCACCATGGACGGTTTTTATGGTCATTGGCCCCGTGGTATTGTTCAATATGACGCCGCTGTGTACGGTCGAAACTTCAATCTCACCCTCGAAATTTTTGAACTCCACTTCATGCCCGTACGGGGATGTGTGGGTGTACGATACGGTCACGCCTTTTGGCACCTTGATGGTCACTTCCGGTCCGTCCATTTTTTTAAGCTGTTGAACCTCGATGACATTACCTTTTTCAATTACCGACAGGCCAATCCCGGAATTGTCCTCCAGGCCGATGCTGCTCACGGAACGAAGACCTTTCGCGCGTTCGTCGACATCCTTGTTCTGGTTGCGGCTTGTGAAGATGATTTCGTTGCCCGTTGTTCCCTCGATTACGACGTTATTTACTTCTTTGATTTCCAGCCTGCCTGTGTTTTTTGCAAGCTTGTACTCCTGCGCCTGCAGTAAGTTTACAGTTATCCAGGCCAGGACCAGTGTCGACAGTATTTTTTTCATATTGGGTTTGATTTTCATTGTTTGATTTTTTCTACTTACGCGTGTGGGTGTGGTATTAAATGCATTGTATGGGGCTGCCGGTTTATGAGAGCCTCATCAGGCCGGCGTGCGCTTCA
>DASPJC010000065.1:0-3693 GCA_035628815.1 Ohtaekwangia sp.
AACATAACGATATCGGCATCCTGTTCGATAGAACCCGATTCGCGTAAGTCGGACAGCTGAGGCCGCTTATCCCCTCCCCTGGTTTCAACACCCCGGCTTAACTGGGAAAGCGCCAGTACAGGTACGCTAAGTTCTTTCGCGATGCCTTTCAGCGCGCGCGAAATAGAGGCGATCTCCTGTTCGCGGTTTCCTCCCTGTTCGCCCCGCATCAGTTGAAGATAGTCGATAACGATCAGTTGCACACCGTGCTCAGCTTTAAGGCGTCGGCACTTCGCGCGCAGTTCAAGAATTGAAAGGGCGGGTGTATCGTCGATGAAGATCGGCGCGGATGAAAGTTTGGATGTTTTGTGTACCAGCTGCGTCCATTCGTGATCGGCCAGATTTCCCTTCTTGATCTTTTCACTTTCCAGCTCGGCTTCGGCGGAGATCATCCTGTTAACCAGCTGAAGTGATGCCATTTCAAGCGAAAAAATAGCCACCGGGATCTTGAAATCGACTGCTGCATTGCGCAAGGCAGAAACCACAAATGCCGTTTTACCCATACCCGGACGCGCGGCGATAATAACAAGGTCTGATCGCTGCCAGCCGGACGTCATGCGATCGAGGTCGGTAAAGCCGCTCGGCACACCGGTAAGTCCATCTTTGTGCTCTTTCAAAACCTGGAGTTCCTGAATGGCGCGCGTCATCAAATTCCGCATGTTGTCGTAGTTCTTGCGGAGGTTTGAATCGGATATCTCGAAAATGGATTGCTCGGTCTTGTCCAGCAGTTCGAACACATCGGTCACATCCTCGTAGGCGTCGTGATGAATTTGCGAGGCGATCTGGATCAGGTCGCGTTTGATGGCCATCTCAATGATGACCCGGGCATGATACTCTATATTGGCAGCGGAACTTACGCGCGCCGTGAGCTCAGCGATGTAGTAGGCGCCGCCAACCAGTTCGATCTTTCCGCTTTTGCGAAGCTGGTTAACAACCGTCCGCATATCGACCGGATCGGAAGACTTAAAAAGCTCTACAATAGCTTCGTAGATGTCGCGGTGTGCTTCTTTATAAAAATGTTCGGGTTTTAAAAATTCAACGACTGCGTTAAGCGCATTTTTTTCAAGCATGAGGGCGCCAAGAACCGCTTCCTCCAGATCAAGCGCCTGAGGTGGAAGTTTTCCTAAACTTTCCGAAATATCACGGGGAAGTAGCTTAGTGTTTTTGCTTCCTGACCTCAGCGTTGATCTTTGCTCCATACAGTGGTTGTTGTTGGTAGTGCTTTTAAGGGGGAACAAACGTAGTGAAAAGCCCGACACCCGCACTTTTCAATATACACAACTTAATAACAAATCATCCACACCGAAATGTTAACAACTGCGTCCCCTGCAGGGTTCTACAATGCGTGACAACGGCTGTCACTGAAACATAAGGACAAGGCCGGAACGGTAGAAAGGAACTTGCGCCGCAACCGAACAGGTCCGGTAACGCATGTCGCTTGTCAACGCGGTTATCAACTTGTTCACTCCAAACATTTTACCTTATTTTAACGCTCGAATTACACAAATGCCTCAAAATAAACAGAAGATTCACTTTATCGCGATTGGCGGCAGTGTCATGCACAACCTGGCCGTTGCGCTAAAGCGGGATGGTCATGATGTAACCGGCTCCGATGATGAGATCTTTGAGCCTTCACGCAGTACTTTAGCCAAACATGGATTACTCCCTGACAAAGACGGCTGGAACCCCGACCGCATCCATGCCGGTATCGATATCGTTGTGCTCGGCATGCATGCCCAGCGTGATAATCCGGAACTCGTTCGTGCGCAGGAACTGGGACTGCACATCGTATCTTTTCCGGACTACATTTTTGAGCAGTCAAAAAACAAACAACGGATTGTTATCGCAGGCAGCCACGGCAAAACAACGATTACCGCGATCATCATTCACGTGCTGCATTACTACAACCGCAAATTTGATTATGTCATCGGTGCCCGCGTGCCGGGGATCGAGCATACGGTCAGACTGTCTGACGCACCAATCATTGTCATCGAAGGCGATGAGTACCTCTCTTCACCGCTGGACCCCACGCCGAAATTCATCCGTTATAACCACCACATTGGTGTAATCAGCGGCATCGCCTGGGATCATGCCAATGTGTTCCCGAGTGAAGATGAGTATGTAAAGCAGTTTGATCTTTTTGCCGATCAGACCCCCAAAGGCGGCATTCTTGTTTATTGCGAACAGGATCCCATGGCCCTGATGATCGGTAAAAAGGAACGGCCCGATGTCCAGGAGATCTCCTACAAAGGCCATCCCCATACCTCTGATAATAACGGACAGTTTTTTCTAACCAGCGGGAAAGAAAAGTTTCCCATCCGGATCTTCGGAAGCCATAATTTTCAGAACATCAGTGCGGCAAAAGAGGTCCTCAAAAAAATCGGGATCACGCCCGAAAATTTTCTGAAGGCCATGACCACCTTCACGGGTGCAGCCGGGCGGTTGGAAAAGGTAAAAGACAACCCGACGGTGACCATCTATAAAGACTTTGCCCATGCGCCCTCCAAAGTAAAAGCGACGGTGAAAGCGGTGAAGGAAATTTACCCGTCGCGCGAACTGGTGGCATGCTTCGAACTGCATACGTACAGCAGCCTCAACAAAAAATTCCTGCCCCAATACAAGGACAGTATGAAGGCAGCGCAGGTCCCCGTGGTCTACTTCAACCCCCAAAAGGTGAAGGATAAGAAACTCGAGGCGCTAACGGAAGCGGATATCCGGAACGCTTTTGCCAATCCCGCATTGACGGTGTTCAGCGATGTCAATGCGCTGGAGAACTTCCTGCTCCGGCAGACGTGGAAAAACAAAAATCTGCTCCTCATGAGCAGCGGCAACTTTGGCGGAATGAATATCGCCTCCCTCGCTGAAAAAATTGTATCGTGAAGCACCTGGATCGTGCCGCCTAACCATGATGAAGCTCAATCTTAAAAACCCCCTGTGCATCTTCGATCTTGAAACCACGGGAACAAACATTACCCAGGACCGCATCCTTGAGATTGCAGTCGTCAAACTGATGCCGAACGGTGAGATTCTTCGGAAATCGAACGTGCTCAATCCAACGATTCCTATTCCGCCTGAATCAACCATCTTCCACGGACTGCAGGACGGAGATGTCAAGGACAAACCAATGTTCAAGGAGGTCGCAAAGGACTATGCACGCTTCATGGAAGGCGCAGACCTTGGTGGTTTTAATGTTCTGAAATTCGACATCCCGATGCTGGTCGAGGAGTTCCTCCGGGCTGGGATCGAGTTTGACTACAGCCGCCGCAAAATCGTCGATGCGCAGAAGATCTTTCACCTGATGGAAAAGCGTACGCTTTCCGCCGCCTATCGCTTTTACCTGAACAAAGACCTGGTCGATTCCCATACAGCAGAGGCCGATACAGAAGCGACGCTGGAAGTGCTGCTGGCACAGGTGGAGCGGTACGACGGCCAGGAGGTGACCGATAATCTGAACCGTAAGATCGGTGTGATCCAGAACGATATCGAAATCCTATCAAAGCTCACGGCCACCGACCAGATCGACCTGGCCGGGCGGATGATCCGGAATGCGAACGGCGAAGAGATCTTCAATTTCGGCAAGCACAAGAACAAACGCGTCACCGCGGTATTCAAGGAAGAGCCTGCGTATTATGACTGGATGATGAACGGCGATTT
>DASPJC010000066.1:0-9499 GCA_035628815.1 Ohtaekwangia sp.
GCTACCATGGCGCGACCGTCCGGGGAATTCATCAATGTTTCCATGGAGAATGCCGCGCTGCTGACGAAGGCCGGTATACCCGTGAGCATTGAAAGTGGTTTTGAAGGTTACGTGCCGAAGACCCGGGTCATCCTCTTCGAAGCTGCCATCGCTGCCGGGCGCGGCGGACTTTCCTATGCCGAGGCTTTAAAAGCGATCACGCTAAACCCGGCCCGACTGCTGGGTCTTGAAAAAAGAATCGGCAGTATTGAAAAAGGAAAAGATGCTGACCTGGTGATGTACACAGGAGACCCTTTCGAATACACGACCATGGTTTGTGGCGTGATGATCGATGGGGTGATGGTGAAGTGGGATGCGCCTGCGCTGGGAGAATGATGATCCTCTTGATTAAGTATTACTGCAAGGTTCAAATCGATTTATAACTTGATTGATTATGAGTGCATGCATTAAAAGCAAAATTCCCGGACTTAAGAAAAATACAAGGAAATAGTATAAGAATGCCACGAGGGCTGGCGTATTCGTTCGATTAGATATTATCTAGGCTGTAAGAAGAACTATGCGAACAATAGGAACGTTAATTTTTATCTGTTTGGTGATAAAATTGTCTGCACAGCCCCTTAGTGTTGACTTACAAATCACACACCTCACCGGTAACTTCTACGTCTTCACCACATTCAACGCGTACAACGGATCCCGTATCCCGGCGAATGGAATGTACCTGGTGACCAATGAAGGCGTCGCCATGTTCGATACACCGTGGGACACAACACAATTCCAGCCGTTGCTGGATAGTATCAAGGCGCGGCACAACCAAGACGTGGTGTTATGCATTGCAACGCATTTCCATGAGGACAGAACCGGCGGATTCGAATACTACCGGCAGCAGGGAATAAAAACGTACACCACCAGATTAACCGATTCGTACAGCAAGGAAAAGGGCAAACACAGGGCGCAGTTTTTGATAACCAACGATACCGTTTTCAGGATGGGCGGGTATTCCTTTCGGACATATTATCCGGGACCCGGACACACACCTGATAATATTGTGATATGGTTCGGGAACGAGAAGATCCTCTACGGAGGCTGCCTGATCAAAAGTTTACAGGATAGCAATCTCGGTAACCTCGGCGATGCCAATGTTGAAAGTTATGCATTGACGGTTAAGAACGTTCTCAAGAAATGCCGGGATCCAAGGTTTGTCATTCCCGGGCATAACGACTGGCGTAATACCAGGTCCCTGAACCACACGTTAAAAATGGCGCAGGAACTTAAGGACGGGCGTCATTGACGTGTGCTCTAGTCGCATCCAGTTTTTTTAGAAAAAGACCAGCTCAGCCTTTTGATTACATCGACCGCGCAAACAGATTGCTATGCAACAAGATTGAAGTTTATCAAGGCTTCGATTCTCCTGGCCTTTATTGCCGGCATATCGCTTACGCCCCGCCTTTGGGTCAATGAAGCAAGGCTTTTCCCGCTGATCAATCCGATCGACGTCATTCCAGCTATTCCCGCACCGCTGGACGTGATAGTTTTGTCGCTGTTTAGGCTCGGGTATCCTATGGATTTTTTTTGAAAGAAAAACCATCGGGATCCTGGCAATGGGTAGTTTGATGATTATGCTGACGCAAGACCAAATGCGGTGGCAACCCTGGATATACCTGTATTCACTGTTATTGGTGCCTTATCTGTTGAAGGTCCACCAGGGAATTCGTGAACGCTCGCTGATCGTCTGCCTGCAATTGATCGTCGCCGGTGTATATGTCTGGAGTGGTATCCATAAATTAAACGTCGGTTTTCTCGACGTAACTTTCGCGCAGATGACGAGGGTTTTGGGCGTCGCAGACCCGCTTCGGGACTGGAAGGAAATTGGGTATGCAATACCATTAATTGAAATGGCGACAGGGATTGGACTTTTGATACCCAAGTTCAGAGCGTCAGCGGTTTTTGCAGCGGTGATCACGCATGTTCTTATTTTGCTGTATCTCAGTCCGGCGGGACTGGATCATAACACTGCGGTATATCCCTGGAATGCTGCAATGATATCTTTTGTCATTCTGCTTTTTTGGGGAGTGAAAGACAGCGTTAAATTGCCAGCGCGGGAGATACGTTATGATTATCCACTGATGATGCCGGTAGTATTGGTCTGGATTTTTCCAATGCTTAACTGTTTCGGACACTGGGACCACTATCCCTCGTTCTCGCTTTACTCCAACCGACCTTCCAGCTTTTATATTGCTATTGAAAACGGTGAGATCAATAAAATAGACAAGCGGTTTCAACGATATTTTGCAAGTATACCTGGATTACAGGGTGGTGCTCTGATCGCGATGGATAAATGGTCGTTTGCCGAACTGAACGTGCCTTTTTATCCTGAAACCCGGGCATTTAAAAAAATCAGCACTGAATTCTGTGACCTAGGTATTGCTCCGGAGAAATTGGTCTTTCTGGAGTTGTACAGGTCAGAAGGTAAGGTGAATTTCGACCGGTTTACCTGTGCCGAACCGTGTTGCGCAGGCCAGCATTAAATAGCCGTCAGCCTCCAGCTTCGGGCCGCGAGCCGTGTCGCAGTATATGATTGAAGCGCCAGTTGAAGGAACTGCCAGGAATCGCCGCGCGAGGGGCGTCCGCTGGGTCTCAGATTACAGCCGGTAGTGCCGGCTGAATGGAGGATTGCTCGGGTTCCCAGGCGTGCTGATAAGCGACTGGATAACGCCGACTGCACGGCGAGACCGCTATTATAGACCGAGCCAGTTCGCTTTATAACCAGCCGTAGCGCAAAGCCAGCAGTTCGCCGCGCTGTCGGAAATCTTCTTTTCCGAGCGCCCCGTGGAACTTTCCGCCCGGTCACAACGTATGCTTCATATCAAAGCCCCGTTCGGATAATAATTGAACAGTTAACCGTAAAAAGTCGTATCTTACCTAAAATTTCCAAGATTCAGACGCTTTTACCTTCCGCTGCCCTCCGAGCATCTTTAGCCGTTCGATCGATTAAAGGTCGCGTTTTTATTCCAGAATCTTTTAAAACGCGTCAAAAACGGGATTTATTATTGAATTCAATTTAATACTATACTACATGAGACAACTAAAGATCAGCAAACAGATTACGAACCGCGAAAGCCAGTCCCTGGACAAGTATTTACAGGAAATCGGCAAAGTTGATTTGATAACTTCAGAAGTTGAAGTGCAATTGGCGGTCAGGATCCGGGAAGGTGATCAGGTTGCTCTTGAAAAACTGACGAAGGCAAATCTTCGTTTCGTCGTATCGGTAGCAAAACAATACCAGAATCACGGTCTCACGCTCGGCGACCTGATCAACGAGGGCAACCTTGGGCTGATCAAGGCAGCCAAGCGGTTTGATGAAACCCGCGGATTCAAGTTCATTTCATACGCGGTATGGTGGATCCGTCAGTCAATCATGCAGGCCCTCGCCGAACAGTCCAGGATTGTAAGATTGCCCCTGAACCGGGTGAGCTCCCTGAACAAAATATCCAAGACATTTTCAGACCTGGAACAGAAATTCCAGCGCGAGCCATCCCCCGAAGAGTTGGCGGATGTCATCGGCGTATCTACCCAGGAAGTAATCGAAAACCTCAAAGTATCCGGTCGCCATGTATCCATGGACGCACCTTTCGTCAATGGTGAGGAAAACAGCTTACTGGATGTACTGACGGACGACAGCAATGAGACGCCCGATGCAGGACTCATGATCGATTCCCTTCAAAAAGAAGTTTTGCGTGCACTTTCGACCCTTACACAACGCGAGTCGGATGTGATATCCTTCTATTTCGGATTGAATGGTAACCCGGCCATGACATTGGAAGAAATCGGAGCGTTGTTCAATCTGACGCGGGAAAGAGTACGCCAGATCAAGGAAAAAGCAACCAGGCGACTGCGCCATACGTCGCGGAGCAAGACATTGCAATCCTACCTCGGGTAGATTTGAACAGCGTTATTGGTTATCCGTCAACCGCCAGGGACGAAAGCGGAGCAGATGACCAATAACGTTGTAAATTATTAGGAAGCCAGGATGAGTTTCCCTATCTTTACTTCGCATTTAAGTCACAGTGCCTCCAAACAGTACCCGCCTTCGGATTTTTGGTTCCACCTTTTCTTAATCAGTGTTCATTCCGGAAGTAAGTGTAGTATGCAGAATGACACAGCCCGTTATCGAAGCAAATGCTTTGAATAACCTTTAAAACGTCTTTTTTAAATTTAAATAATAATGCAAGGAACAGTAAAGTTTTACAATGAAGCCAAAGGTTTTGGTTTCATTAAGCCCAACAATTCAAATCAGGACATCTTTGTTCATTCATCGGGTTTGATCGACACAATTCGTGAAAACGATCAGGTTGAGTATGAAGAAGAAAGAGGAAAGAAAGGCATGAACGCCGTGAATGTAAAAGTATTGAACTAATATTATAAAGCATTCCCATTGACAAAAAGACCACCCGACCGGTGGTCTTTTTGTTTTTTCACCTTCCGCCTTTTTGTTGTCGTCCGGTTGGTCAGGTTAGTCAATTAAAGGGTGTGCAAGTTTTTCCCCATAGGGAGCTAAGGTTATTAATGAAAAACGACTTACCTTAATCTATTTAAACGGATGGATTAGGCATCGGAAGCTTTTAGTCTGATGCTGATTTTTTGTCAATACCTGATTTTTTCACCAGCGTATGAACCAGGCACGACGCTTCTTCTTGTGTGTTTTGTATATGGCGGGCTGCTTATTGCTTTCGCCTTCCAACGGTTTCTCACAGGCTTCACCCTGCGATTGTCCGGCCGCCAGCACCTGTAATGAATGTGAGGGCGGTTTGACGAACCTGACTTTCCGGTATGACGGCGCTAACCCGGTGATGATTACCGTGCGTGATCAAAACGAAGTCTACTATTTCGGAATGATCAATCCCGGCAGTTCTTTTTCGATTACCGGTGTTTTGCCCAGCGGAAGGTTTGTCGGCAACAGGGTCAGAATCTTTATTGGATTCACCCTTCATACGCAGATCGAGACGAACTGCGACGACGATGTGCACGCCAACTCGGTCTTCGGTAATTTCGTGCTGACCTCCGCGCTGAGTCGTGACGG
Organism: Ohtaekwangia sp.; assembly: GCA_035628815.1. Classification (GTDB taxonomy): domain Bacteria; phylum Bacteroidota; class Bacteroidia; order Cytophagales; family Cyclobacteriaceae; genus Ohtaekwangia. Next base: position 5,078 of record DASPJC010000066.1, read on the forward strand.
TGGGGCCTTATGTTGTGCTCCCGGCGCGCAGGATCGGATTGCGCCCGTCATCACCGGCTGTCCAGCCGATGTGTACCGCGCTGTTACGACATCCGAATGTTCTGTTACTGCCGACTGGATTGAGCCCACTGCTACCGATAATTGTAATCTGAAATCCTTTACCAGCACCCACCTTCCGGGCGAAACATTCCCGCTCGACAAAACTACGGTGCGATATACCGCCAAGGACAACCTGGGTAACACGAGTGTCTGCGAGTTTGACGTGATCGTATCCGATGCCGCACCACCATTGCTGACCTGTCCTGCTGACATTTCGTTGATGGAAGGAGAGGGTAGCCGTACCGTTATCTGGGACCTGCCGCAACCGGCCGATTGCAGTGATGTCGAACTGACAGGTTCCCATAATCCCGGAGACGTATTTTCCCTCGGCGTCACTACCGTGAGCTACACCGCGACGGACGCTGCCACGAACCAATCTTCCTGTACCTTCAAAGTCGAAATCAAGGAGACGGCAGTAGTTTTTGAACCAGAAGCAATCGTTACGCCCGATGGGAACGGTGTCAACGACCGTTGGATCATAAACGATATCGACCGGTATGCCGATAACGACGTCAGGATCATAGACCGGTGGGGAAGTCTTATTTACCAGGCGGCGGGTTATAACAACGACGATGTTGCCTGGGATGGTGTCGCCAGGGATGGCAAATCAGTCCCGACCGGAACATATTTCTACGTGATCGTGGTGCATCGCGGCGAAACTGTTGTGGAGCGCACTGGCTTTATCGAACTAATCCGTTGACCATGAATAACCGCTTAAAAAGGACTCCGGTTATTTTGCTCTGCACGCTGCTGGTGGTGCTGATAAACGGACGGCTGTTTGCCCAGCAACGGGTACAGTTCACCCAGTACATGTTCAACGGCCTGGTACTCAATCCCGCGTACGCCGGGGGCGATGAAGTACTCTCACTGACATTGCTCAGCAGGAGTCAATGGGCGAAGGTAGAAGGAGCACCCTCAACGCAAACCCTTTCGGCCCATACGCTGTTGCCTGACAAGAACCTTGGACTGGGTGTTACCATTATCAACGACAAGATCGGCGTTCACAAGGATCTCAACGCCGTCGTGAGTTCGGCCTATCATCTGAAGGTCGGACGGCAGACATCGTTATCCATGGGGATACAAGCCGGGATCAACAGCAGGAAGTCTGATTATCCGTCGCTGCTGGGAAACGCGGGCAACGATCCGAAGCTTTCCGATGTAACGGTATCTCAGACGTTTCTCGACCTGGGTGCGGGATTTTACCTGAGAAGTCCCAGGCTACATGTCGGGCTTTCTGCCCCTAGGATATTGCCTGCCAGGCTTACCGTTAACGACACCGTTGCATTCGATCTCAACAATATCCAGTACTTTCTCCTGACGCGATACCGCATTTCGCTGAATCAGAATCTCGCGCTGGAGCCGGGTTTTCTACTGAAATATCTTCCTGGCGTTCCCTTGTCGTTCGACATCAATGCCAGCCTCATCATTTACGAAGTATTAACCACAGGATTTTCATACCGTAAAAATGAATCCGTGGATTTCCTACTGAAAGCCCAGATCACGCCGCGGCTTCAGCTGGGTTACGCGTATGACCATACGATCGGTGACGTCCGCGGCATCAGCCCGGGATCAAATGAACTGATGGTCAGCTACCAGTTTAAACCGGTTCACCAGAAAATTGTATCCCCACGGTGAGAACCTACAGCACCATAGCAACGGCATGGACAGCAACAAGGAGCCTGGTGATGGTATTCCTGGTTTCATGCATGATCAATCTCGAAGCAGAGGCCCAGGAAACTGTCTTCACCCTTTTCAGGGATGAGGCTGCAAAGGCCGATGAACTGTTTGCGAAAGATAAATTCGAGGAAGCGCGCGATCTTTTCCTGAACCTGCAGAAAAAGGGTCGCGGTGGCAAGGAAGTTACGCTGAAGATCGCCCGCTGTTACTATGCCCTGCACCAGTTTCGCGAAACGATCGAATGGTATGGACGATACAAATCGCAATACCAGGCGCTGCCGCCGAAGGACGTGTTAAAATTAGCCGAAGCCCAACGCGCGGAAAATCACTATGACAAGGCGATCGATCTTTACCGGGAATATCTGCAGCTGTATCCGGAGGATGAGCTGGTGACGAAAAAAATATGGCGGCTGAAAAATATCCGTTTCCTGTTCGAGGATTCAATACATTACTCCACCGTCCCGTTACCCATCAACACTCCCCATGGTGAATTATGCGCCGTCCCATACAGGCAGGGGTTGGTATTCATGTCAAACAAACCCGACAACGTTGTGGCTGGAGGGCGCGCAAAGTCATCCCATTATAAATTGTACTATACGAACACCGGACCCGACAGCGTTCTCGGGCATCGGGACGCTCGTTCTCACCAGCCTGTCAAATTTTCGAGCGCGCTGAAAGCTAAATTCCACGAAGGGCCGGTTGCCTTTTACGGCGATGGAAAAAAAATGATTTATACCGCCACCGCTGCAGGCGACAGCAAGACCCTGCAACTTTTTTTTGCGACATGGGATGAAGACACGTGGCGGATCAGCCATGCCTTTCCCTATAACAGCGACGCATATTCCGTGAGCCATCCTGCAATCAACGAGGAAGGCACGATCCTTTACTTTTCATCGGATATGAGCGGAGGACATGGCGGCAAGGACCTATATCAATCGACGTTTGCCAACGGGCAGTGGACCAAACCCCGCAACCTGGGAGACCAGATCAATACCTACAATGACGAGGTGGCACCCTTTTTCCAGGGCGGTTATTTATACTTCGCTTCGAATGGTCATGCCGGCATTGGCGGAATGGACATTTTCAAGTCGCTGGCGCAAAGTGACGGGTTCGGCGAAGCAGAGAACATGGGTTACCCTGTCAATACACGCTTTGATGATTTCGGCCTGATACTGATGGCCGATGGCATGCACGGATACTTAACCTCTAACCGCAACAAGGGCGGTCTTGACGATGATATTTATGAGCTGAAGATAGACTTACAAGCGTATCCTTTGACCATCCAGGGTACGCTTCAGTACAAGGACGCCAACTGGAAGGATTCATCAGATATCAAGGTGCTTCCCTATGCGCAGCTTTTTCTGATCGACCACACGCGCAATGTGATCGTTCACCGGAGCTTGTCCGATTCCAGCGGACACTTTACCATGGATGTTCCCTATTTCAGCCAGTACAAGATCCGGGTGATCGAGACGAGCAAGGAAGAAAGCATTGTAAGCCTGGAAATACCAAAAGAAAGGAAGTCGGAGCATCGTCACCAGATCGTCATTGTGAAAGATGTTTTTCGTGTGAAGCATGAATGATGGGATATGAAGGAAATAAAATGAAGGTTGGATTTTTCATATGCATATTATCCCTGGGCGCGCTATTGGCGGGTAGTGAATCCTTATATGCCCAGGAAAAAACAAGCGTTCAGGTTAAGATCTTCGACGAGCAGCTCAAGCCCCTCGCGGGCCTCGAAATATCCATCAATGGCGAACCTTTCATCCGGATCAACGAAAGGGGCACGGCGTTCATGGACATCGAAGAATCGAACCTTCCCCCGCAAACTGTCAAAATCCGGAATGAGACCCTGGAAGCGGCTTCGTGGAACTACAGCAAGGGTGTGCTTGAGATCATTGTGCGGAAGAAAAATTATAAGATGGCGCAGCTGGGTGTTTATGACGCTAAGGGCCGCGCCATTCCCGGTGTGACGATAACATTCGAAGGAAAACAGAAGATCAGCGCTGAAACCAACGCTAGCGGACTTGCCGCTGTTCCCCTGGCACTCGACGACAGGATCCGTACAAAAAGCCAGTTTTCAGTGCCGGGTTACGTTATCATTAACCTGGTTGCGTCTGAAAAAGAAAATAAGCTGATTGTTAAGCCGGTCAAAGCGGCGCCCGTTGCGGATGCCGGCGAAAAAGCTGGAGAAGTTATCCTGGACGAAAAGTATTTCAAGAATTTCGACTTGAAGAATCTCGACTCCATTCAATCCCTGACGCTGTTCTATGCCGTCTTTAAGAACTATGAGATAGACGATCTGCCGGATTCCATCCGCAAAAAAGTTGACCGGAAGTTCAACGAACTCATCGGCAGGCTGGAAGACTCGTTGAAGCAGGCACCCCGGTCTTTCATCGGAAAAATATCCGACTCCTCCGTCGTAAATGACGACATTAAAAACCTGCTTGCACAGGCTGTCGCCGAGGGCCGTACACTGGATGAAATGCACACTTCATACAATGAAAAAGTACTGGTGATACAGGGAAAGCTGCAGGCCGGAATTGAGAACCTTGACCCGGTTGCCAGGGAAAGCCTGATGAAGGATATTGAACTGCTCGAACAGATCCTCGCGCTGAACGAAGATAAGTTTTATAAAAATCAGAC
>DASPJC010000067.1:0-7581 GCA_035628815.1 Ohtaekwangia sp.
TCTACCAGGTAGATGATTGGCAAGCGGTTCTCCATTGCAATTTCCTGTGCGCGCAGATTCTTTTTGGCGGTAATCGGAAACCATGCGCCCGCTTTGACAGTAGCGTCGTTCGCGACAATAACGCAAAGCCTCCCTTTAACATAACCAAGTCCGATAACAACGCCACCTGATGGACATCCCCCCTGTTCGGTGTACATGCCGTCGCCGGCAAACAATCCAACTTCCAGGAAAGCACTGTCCTTATCCGTCAGATAATCGATCCGTTCGCGGGCCGTCAGTTTACCCTTCTGATGCTGTTCGCTTATTTTTTTCTCACCACCTCCTGCCCTGACTTTTTTTGATTTTGCAGCGAGCTGATGAAGCAGTTGCTTGAACAGGTCTTCATTTTTGTTGAATTCTAGATCGGACGCCATAGGATGAAGCTTTGGAAGTTAAAGATCAACAGATCGGCGCTGAAGTACAACGCCGGGATGGTTCAATACGGGCGGAACATAGCGAGCAGACTCTGACAGGCTGTTCGCCGTGCACGACAAAAGCTACTGTTTTCTTTGCGCTTCGAGTTCTTTTGCAATCTTTTTCTTGCTTTTGCCGAGAGGTGCCAGGAAATGGCGGGGATTTTCATTGAAATGGGTCGCCAGGCTGTCAAGGGAGAGCAAAAGTTTGTTCAGGTTAACGTAGAGCGTATCCTCCGTCATCAATTTGCTGGCCGTGTTATCGCCGCTATTGAGCCGTGAAAGCGTCTCATTAAGTTTGGCCAGGCTTTGTTGCGCCTTGTTCAGGGTTCCATTGAGCCGGAGCATTTTCAGCGAATCCGATACGGTCTTGAAGTTCGCCAGGGTGGGTTTCAGTTCTGTGAGGGCTTCGTTGATATTGCCGGCCACGACTTTAAATTCCGCCGAAAGATCGTTGATGTTGTTGTCCGCCGACCGCAGCGTTTTGTTTATCAGTCCCGGGGTATTCTGCAGCCGGATAAACATGGTGTCGATGCGTTTGGTATTGCGGGCCAGGTTCTCGAGAATGATGTTTACATTCTTTAAGGTTGACTGGAGGTTGGAGGCTACGGGTTCCGCATTTTGTGCGATGAAATCCATCAGTCCCTTGGCAACTTCCGCCCGCAGGGTATCCTTCGGTTGGAGAATGTTTCCCCGGCCGACGTCGAGCTGGATAAAGCGGCCGCCAAGCAGTTCGCCATTCAGGATGGCAACGGAAGAATCGGTCAGGATGATATCCGATTCGATGTCCATTTCAACGAGAACGCGGTCCTTTTCCTGCTGGATCTGGATCTTGCTGACGCGACCTACGGCATAACCGTTCAGGAAGACCTGGTTTGATTCGGTCAGCTTGTCGACATTGTGGTAGATGGCGTAGTACTTATTGGAGCTGGAAAAAAAGTCAATCCCCTTCAGAAAGTTAAATCCAAAATACAGCAAGGTTATGGCCACGACCATGAACAGGCCGACCTTAAATTCCTTCGATAATTTCATGCTTTAGCGATTGAGTAACAGCAAACTGCGCCTATTTAAGGCGTTAATTTATGGATTCTACCTCACTTTTGTATTCTTTAAAAGCGCGGTAGATGCCCGAAGCGATCAAATCCTGCCCATTTTCACTCGCCAGAAACTTTTCTTCCTGAATATTGGTGAGAAAACCTGTTTCGATCAGCACGCTGGGCATCGCTGTACTCCATAAAACCCAGAAGACATCCTGTTTGACACCGCGACTGGTCCGTCCGACGCGGCTTCTGAACTGGTCTTCAACCTTTTGAGCAAAGCGGAGACTGCTTTCCTGATAGGCGCTTTGGGTGAGGGAGAAAAGGATGAAGGACTCGGGGCTGCTGGGATCGAACCCTTCATAGCGTTCCTTGTAATTTTCATCCATCAGGATAACGGAGTTTTCGCGCTTGGAGACCTCAAAGTTCTTACCCTCCTTTGCAGGTCCCATGACAAAAGTCTCGGTACCGAAAGCCCTTACATTAGGATTGGCGTTGGCATGAATACAAATGAAAAGGTCGGCTTCGGCCTTGTTGGCTATGTCGGCGCGCTCATCCAGGGCAAGGTACCGGTCATCTTTACGGGTGTACACCACCTTTACATCCGGTATGTTCTTCTCAATGTACTGCCCTACCTTGAGGGCGATCTTCAATGCGAGGTCTTTTTCTTTCAGGATCTTTCCATGGGTTCCATGGTCTTTTCCGCCATGACCCGCATCGATCACAACCACATCCACTTTATATTCGCGGGGCGGCAATGAGCTTGAGGAGTTTAGCAAGGTTATTGCTACCAGAAGCAGGGTTAATCCAATATTCCTCACAGGCCTTACAATGTTCAATGTAATTGCAATAACTTTATGCAAAATTGCGAATTTTTCGCCAAAAGCTAAAGAACTGAACTGCTTACGTGTGCGGCCTTTCATCATTTTCGTTTTCATTTTGCTATGTTTTCACGCGGGTTATGCACAGGTTGAGCCGACTGTAAAACCGCCCGCAGGCGATCTGCCTTCAAACGACAGCACGAATCGCATGCCAGCAGATACGATCCCACCTCCAGCCAGCGACACCCTGCGAACCGATTCCATCCGTACGGACTCCGTCAAGGCAAAAAAACCAAAAGGTGATATCGAAACCACTATCAACTATTCTGCCAGAGATTCCATCCGCGCGAGCATGGACAACCAGATGGTGTGGTTGTATGGCGACGCAAAGATTATTTATGGCGAGATCGAGCTGGATGCCGACGAGATCGTTATCGATTACGCCAACAACACCCTGACCGCTCATGGAACCCGCGATTCGCTCGGACAGCGTGTGGGCTATCCCATTTTCAAGAATGGCCCCGAACTCTACGAGACCAAGGATATCGTTTACAATTTTAAGACGCGACGCGCACGCATCAGTGAGGTCGTAACCCAGCAGGGCGAAGGCTACCTGCACGCGGACGCAGCGTTTAAAAATGAAAAAAATGAGGTGCTGAGTCTTCGCAACAGCTATACGACCTGTAACCTCGAGCACCCTCATTTCCGGATCCGTTCAACCAAGACCAAAGCCATCCCCGATGATAAAATAGTTTCAGGGCCTTTTTACATGGAATTCAATGACATCCCGCTACCCTTGGGATTTCTGTTTGGTATGTTCCCGGCCCAGCGGAAAAGTGCCTCTGGAATTATATTTCCGTCGTACGGAGAGGAAAGGAGAAGGGGATTTAACCTTCGCGGCGGCGGATACTTCTTTGATATCAGCGAATACATCAAGCTTGCCCTTACCGGGGATATCTATTCGAAGGGTGGTCACGCGATTTATGCTAACTCCAATTACCTGAAGCGGTATCACTATTCGGGCGCGGTGAATTTTGCGTATTCGAAAACGCCGGACCAGGACGACAAGGTTGAAACGGACAATGTCACGAACGATTTCCGCCTGACCTGGAGCCATTCACCGCAGACCAAAGGATCCGGCCGCTTCTCCGCTTCCGTCAACGCGGCCACCGCTACCTTCACGCGGAACAACAACCTGATGTATGGCACGCGCGGTGATCTCTCCGGTTCCAACCTCAACAATATTTCCGCGCGGTTAAACTCGAATGTATCCTATAACAAAAAATTTACCGGCACGCCTTTCAACCTGGCCGTTAACATGCGGCATGAACAGTCGCTCATTACCAAAGAGGTCGATCTTACCTTGCCGAACCTCACGTTTAATATGGCGAACCAGTACCCGTTTCAAAGTAAAACCGGAAAGACCAGCGCACTGGATAATTTTTCGATAGCCTATTCAATGACGGCTTCCAACCGCATTACCAATAATTTAGGCCGGGTGAACAGCCGTGCAACCCAGGATAGTATTGCACCTTTCACTGTATCAAATTTCAGTAAGTTCATCGAAAACGGACGGAAGGGCATGCGGCATTCTGTACCGGTCTCCATGTCGTTTAAGGTACTTAATTACTTTACATTGTCCCCATCCATTTCATACGATGAGCGTTGGTATGGTGAACGACTGGACTGGGAAGAGGTGTTCCTCAGAGAAGGAGACACCATCCCGACGATTGTAAGAAAAGACACGGTAAAAGGTTTTAACCGTATTGCCAATTATTCCTTCAGTACCAGCCTTAACACCCGGATCTACGGTATTTACTTTTTCAAGAAGGGCAATGTAAAAGCGATTCGTCACATTATTAATCCATCCATTTCCTTTAATTACCAACCCGACTTCAGCGGTAATAAAAATTACTTCGAGGAATTTAATGACCCCCGTGATTCCACAAGGAAAATTTATAAATCACTCCATGACGGTTTTGTTTACGGCGGATCGTCACTCGGCCGGAGCGGCTCAATCGGATTTGGCATCGGCAACAACCTGGAGATGAAAGTGCAGAATAAAGATGACTCGGTGGCGCGCAAAGTGATGCTGTTGAACAACCTGTCGCTGACGTCAAGCTACGATCTTATCGCCGACTCGTTTAAGCTGAGGCCGATCAGTATTTCAGCCAACTCGAACATTCTCGACAATACGATCAATATAAACTTATCCGCAACGCTCGATCCTTACAATTACATCATGGAGGACCAGGAAGGAAGAAAAATAGAACGGCGCATCGACCAGTATGCCTGGAAAAGTGGAAGCCTGGGCCGCATTACAAGCGCCAACCTGGCGATGAGTACCAACCTGAACCCGAAGGCAAGGAGCAAGGAGACTTCAAGCCGTGACAAGATCGTTAAATCCGATCTACCGGAACAGGAGAAGCAATTCCTGCTCGCCAATCCCGATGTATATGTTGATTTTGATATCCCCTGGAGTTTGAATGTCAGCTATAACCTGAGCTATTCACATCCTGCGAACCGCGAGCCGGATGTTACCCAGACTGTTTCTGCCAACGGAGAGTTAGGGCTATCCGAAAAATGGAAGGTGACGTTTACGACGGGGTATCATTTTGAAACGAAGGAATTCACCACCACCAGCCTCGGCATTGCCCGCGACCTCCACTGCTGGACCATGCGCCTGAACTGGACGCCATTCGGATACTGGCAACAATACAATTTCACCATTAATGTAAAGGCTTCCATCCTCCAGGATCTTAAACTGGAAAGACGGAAGCCCTTCATGGATAATCTGTAAGATTACTTCAGCCAGGATTCGACCTCTTGCAACGTCGGGTTCGGTATCTCAAGCTTCATTTTCTTGCGCATACCGCATACGTCGTTAAAAAGCTTGGAGGCCTTCATCTCTTTCAGCTGCGCCATCGACTGTAGACCGAGCTTTTGCAGCACCGGTATCAGATCACCGCGTATGCCCGCTGCTTCGAATTCCTTTTCCCCCGAACCGCCGGCAGGATTTTCGGGCTTCATCTGCGGGAAGAACAGTACATCCTGGATGGACGGCGAGTTAGTCATGATCATTGACAACCGGTCGATGCCAATGCCCAGCCCGGCAGTTGGAGGCATACCGAATTCCAGCGCCCGAAGGAAGTCCTCATCCAGGGTCATGGCTTCTTCATCACCCCGCTTTCCCAGCTCCAGCTGCTCTTCAAAGCGCTGCCGCTGATCGATGGGGTCGTTCAGTTCCGAGAACGAATTTGCGATCTCTTTCCGGTTACAGATCGCCTCGAATCGCTCGACCAGTCCGGGTACGGTCCGGTGTTTTTTTGCGAGTGGCGACATTTCCACCGGGTAATCCATGATAAACGTCGGTTGTACCAGGTTCGGCTCGCATTTTTCCCCGAAGATCTGATCGATCAGCTTGCCCTTTCCCATCGTTTCATCAAGGGGTACATGTAGTGCGCGGCAGGTTTCACGCAACTGTTGCTCATCCATCGCGCTGATATCGATACCCGTGAAATGCTTGATCGCCTCAAACATTGTATACCTTTTCCAGGGCCGCCTGAAATCAATGATATTATCGCCGACTTTAACCTGTGTTTTACCATGAAGATCAAGCGCCGCCTTTTCAATCATCTCTTCCACCAGGTCCATCATCCAATAGTAATCCTTGTAGGCTACATATAACTCGACCTGCGTGAATTCCGGGTTGTGAAACCGGGACATTCCCTCATTCCGGAAATCTTTTGAAAATTCATATACGCCGTTGAAGCCACCGACAATAAGCCGCTTGAGATAAAGCTCGTTGGCGATACGCAGGTACAACGTCATGTCTAACGTATTGTGATGCGTTTTAAAAGGGCGCGCGGCGGCACCCCCGTACAACGGTTGCAATATGGGCGTTTCTACTTCAAGGTATCCTTTTGCATTCAGGTACTGCCGCATGGAGTTCACCAGGTGCGTCCGCTTGATGAACGTGTCCCGCACTCCGGGATTGACGATGAGGTCGACATACCGCATCCGGTAACGTTGCTCCGGATCAGTGAAGGCATCATGACGGTGTGTATTGCCTTGTTCATCGACTGTTTCCTTAACAACAGGAAGCGGCCGTAACGACTTCGCCAGGATTTTGAAAGACGTAACATGGATCGATATCTCACCCGTCTGTGTCGTAAAGCCATAACCCCTCAGTCCAACGATATCACCGATGTCGAGAAGTTTTTTAAAGACCGTGTTGTACAAGGTCTTGTCCTCGCCCGGGCAAATATCGTCGCGCCGTATGTAGATCTGGATCCTTCCCGTCTCGTCCTGCAATTCCGCGAAGGATGCGTTGCCCATGATACGACGGCTCATGATCCTGCCCGCAATGGAAATGTCACGGTAATCACTTTTCAGCCGTTCATGGTTTTCCAGGATCTCTCGGGCGGAGGCGTTCACTTCAAACAACTCGGCCGGATAGGGATTGATCCCAAGCCTCTCCAGTTCATCCTTGCTTTGCCGGCGAATGGCCTCCTGTTCACTCAATTGCATACAAAAAAAATTTTGGGCAAAAATAGTCGAATTCAGGATAAATCAGGTGGTCGTTCCGGGAGAACTGCAAAAAGCCCGTAATCCTTTCTATCTGAGCTTCCGTCGGGCAAGCTCTTTTCTGATCAACGTGAGCTCGCGGCTGCTTTGTCCCGCCACCGAGGTGTTTTCAGCAGCTCTCCGGAAAAGATAAGGCATAACTGACCGGACAGGCCCGTAAGGAACATATTTGGCAACCTTATAGCCCTGCTTGGCAAGGTTGAAGGAGATGTTGTCGCTCATGCCATACAGCTGAGCGAACCACACACGCTCATCGTTGTGCTGAAGCCCCTGCGCCTGCATAAGTTCCGTAAGCAGGTAATTGCTGTATTCATTGTGGGAACCGCACATCAGGGCCGTATGGTCGATGGCCTCCAGGCAATTTTTGAGCGCGTTATTGAACGCATTATCGGTCGCTTCTTTATCAGGATGGATTGGACTCGCTTGTCCCATAAAAACAGCACGCTTTCGCTCCTTTTCCATATACGCGCCCCTGACCAGTTTGGCGCCGAGGAAATAGCCACCGGCTTTGGCAGCCCGGATGGCATTTTGGAGATTGCCAAGCCCAGCGGTCCTGTAGAGCTGGAAGGTATTGAAAACAATTGCTTTCCGGCGGTTAAAGCGCGCCATCATTTCATAGGCAAGCTCATCGATCGGATCCTGTAACCACGATTCCTCGGCGTCGACCAGGATGGGAACCTTGCG
>DASPJC010000068.1:0-13891 GCA_035628815.1 Ohtaekwangia sp.
ATTCCATCCACTTTCACCAGCGTGACAGTATCGCCATTGCAGTCAATGCCTTTGCCATATTCGACGATGGTATATCCGCACGAAGGATTTTTTTTAGGGGCGGGTCGCTGCGACACGGAAGACTGGTGCATTCCAGCGCCAATAACCCCCATGATCGCCGTCATAATTGATAATGTTAAGAATACCTTTTTCATAGTCGTTAGATTAAAGCCGGTGATCGGGTTGGTTAAATTTTCATACCATCGGAAAAGGCTGTTTGCGGGCTAATTGGCAGGTTTAGTGGTGTAGACAGTTTCCACAAATACCGCCCAGGAGCGAAAAACTAAAGTGTGCTCTCATGGGCGGCGGCACAATAATTTATTCGCAGATTTGACAACCAACTGACAATCATATGCGCTGGATCGGCAGACAACAAAGTGGCAACGTACAGGATCGGCGCCGGGGCGGTGGCCGCATGGCGATAGGCGGTGGTATTGGCGGTATCGTCATCGTTGTACTGGCGCTGCTTCTGGGCGAGAACCCGCTGGAGTACATTAATGTGGGCAGCGAACAGGTCTCCGAACAAACCGTCGCGGAAACCGATGAAGATGCAGCGTTTGTAAGGGTTGTTTTAAAAGACACTGAAGATGTCTGGAATAAGCTCTTCTCGGAGCAATTGAATACATCATACCAGGAACCCGTGCTGGTCCTGTTTTCGGGCAGTGATCAATCCGGTTGCGGCTATGCCACGGCGGCCACCGGCCCGTTTTATTGTCCTGCGGACCAGCAGGTCTATATCGACCTTACGTTTTACGACCAGCTTAAGAACAGGTTTGGTGCCCCCGGTGATTTCGCGATGGCGTACGTCGTGGCGCACGAAGTGGGTCATCATGTTCAGCACTTATTGGGTATCGCCGGAAAGGTGCGTCAGGCCCAGCAGGGTTTAAGCGAGGAAGAGGCCAATGCGTTGTCGGTAAAGCTCGAATTGCAGGCGGATTTTTTCGCCGGACTCTGGGCACATCACGCGGATGAAATGAACAGGATCCTGGAGGAAGGCGACATTGCCGAAGCGCTTCAGGCCGCAAATGCTATCGGTGACGACCGGTTACAAATGGAATCCCAGGGCTACGTCGTGCCGGATGCATTTACCCATGGTACGTCGGAGCAGCGGATGTACTGGTTCAGGCGTGGATTTGAGAGCGGCGACTTGTCAGAGGGGTCATTGAACAACATTCATTGAATATTCAAAGCTTCTTTGCTGTGGTCTGATCGCGATAGCAATACCTTAAAAATACACACTCCCGCTGTCCGAAACTTTTCAATTGACGGATACCTAGGAAAATTTTGATAAGTACCTTTAAGCGGTGGGTGGCGACGCGTGGCACCGCTTTTTGAGGAGCATTCTTATTGCAGTCATGAAGTCAGAAAATCCGATAATTGTGGTGGATGATGACCTGGACGATCAGTTCCTGGTGAAAAAGATCTGTGAGAACCTTCATGTTACCAAGGAGGTCTTGTTCTTTGATGACGGGAAGGAACTGCTGAAGTATCTAAGAACCACAGTCCAGAAGCCGTTCATTATCCTGTGCGACATCAATATGCCTTTGATGACCGGACTGGAACTGCGCAGGGCGATCAACCAGGACGACCAGTTGCGTAAGAAAAGCATCCCCTTTCTGTTCTTCTCCACCGCTGCAAGTCCGGCACAGATCCGGGAAGCATACGATCTTACTGTCCAGGGTTTTTTCATTAAAGAAACGACAATGGAAAAGATCCAGGACACTTTAAAACTTATCCTGGATTATTGGGAAAAATGCAAACACCCGAATTCTGTAAGGTGAAAGTTGATCACACCAGTTCAACCATGGGAGAATCATGCGGGCGATCTCGGCAGGCTTGTTAATGTGCCGCCTGCACCATGGTGTACGCGAGTACTTCCTGGTTCATCCGGGGGGGCCTTTTTTTGCCAGAAAGAATGAAGGGGTCTGGAGTATTCCTAAAGGTATACCCGAAAAAAACGAGGATCTGCTGGAGGCGGCAAAGCGCGAATTTTTTGAGGAGACCGGCATTACGCCGGTACCGCCCTTCTATTCCCTGGGCACCGCTCAGCAAAAGGGCGGCAAGCTGGTCCATGCCTGGTGTTTTACAGGCGAATGGGAACCGGAAACCGGCATTACCTGCAACACGTTTCCGCTGGAATGGCCTCCGCGATCCGGAAAATACCGCGATGTCCCGGAAGTCGATAAGGCCGAATGGATGGCCCGCGATAAAGCAGTTCTGATGATCAACCCGGCACAAATACCTTTTCTGAGCCGGGCGGATCTGGCCTTGGGCCAACCGGGATAACCATCCCTTATTTTACGCGAACAAAGACGAGGGCGGTATTATTGTTGCCGGTGTTGCGCTCGTCGATCTCAAACTGATCGATGCTTTTTACAAGGGGAACGAGTTTTTTAAAACCATAAACGCGTGGGTCGAAGTTGGGATGTTTCTTCGATAGTAAATTGCCCAACTCGCCGAGATAGGCCCAGCCGTCCTCGTCAGCTAGATCGTTGATACTGTCAGCGATCAGTTTAATGAGATCCTTGTTGACAGTGCCCAGCACCGGCGACGTTTTTGGTGGCTCCGGCGACGGCGCAGCCTTGGGAACAGCGCCTTTTTTCCGCCGCGACTTCACCGGCGTGGCCTCTACCCGGCGTTCCGTTTTTTCGGCATTCTTCAAAACCTCGATATAGATAAACTTATCACAGGCTGATATGAACGGTGTAGGCGTTTTCATCTCCCCCAGACCGAATACGCGCATGCCCGCCTCGCGGAGCCTGCTCGCCAGGCGTGTGAAGTCGCTGTCACTGGAAACGATACAGAAGCCATCGACGCGGCCGGTATATAAAATATCCATCGCATCAATGATCATCGCAGAGTCTGTCGCGTTTTTTCCTGAAGTGTAGCTGTACTGTTGTACGGGCGTGATACTGTTTTCAAGCAGCACCGTTTTCCACCCTGAAACCGTTGGTTTTGTCCAATCAGCATAGATCCTCTTGAACGTTGGCGTTCCGTACTTGGCGATCTCCTCGAGCATGGCCTTCACGTTACTATAAGGCACATTGTCTGCATCGATCAGCACGGCCAGTCGCAGGTCTTTTATAGCCTCCATATTATTAGTCATTTTTACTCCTGTTGCATCGCAATGTCGCAAGTTTGCATGAATTACTACCCACAGCGTTGTAAATATACACCTGCGATCGCATCGCCTGAGGACAGCACCTGTTGTGCTGCGTTTAACGGTGACCTATCCTGCGGGTGTCTCTTCCAGGGAACCCGCTGCCGGAGCACTGCCGGCCTGGTTCCTTTTCTCGAGCTTCCGGCTGATCGTGTGAATTACGTTATCGAGCTCATACCCCGTTTCCTCGAGCCGTGCCAGAATCTGACTGCGGTCTTCTTCATCGAGTTCCTTCAATTTGGCAAGCTCAATGAGCCCAAGTATCCTGGCAACCGGACCGCGCACTTCATGTGCTGTAAAAAAAGCGTACTCCAGGAGTTTTTGGTTTTGAACCCGGATCTCCTCGGTCCGCGCCTGCACCAGGCTTTCCAGGTTTTGATTCATCGAGTGAATTTCAAGATTGAGTTTGATGAGGTCGTCCTTAGCCTGGCGATTGGTTTTGTTAAGACGATAAAGCTTGATACCGAAAACAACCGACAGCACCAGAATAATACTAACACTGATGATCGCGGCATACTGGCGTCGCACGATACGTTTGTGAAAACTCAATTCCTGGTCCTTCTTCTCAAAATTATACAGCGTCTGCATCGTGGCGATCTGATCCGATTTTAGTCGCTGGGAAATCTCCCGTTCGATCTCCGATGACGCTTTGGTATAATACAATGCAGAGTCAAGCAATTTCGTTTGTACAAAGTAATCGGCGAGCAATTGGGCGGCCTCCATTTCATTAGCGCGGTTCTCCCGGTCAATGGCAATGTGTCTTGCCTGGTGTAAGTAGCGATATGCCGAATCGGGTTGGCCTGTTTCCATAAAAAGCTGTCCCAGTTTGTTATACGTCGTGATCAACTGGATATTATGCTGCATACGACTCGCATATCGAATCACTTCCCGGTAATGACGGAGCGCTTCTTGGTAGTCTTGCTGACGATGGTAAATCTCGCCCATATGGTAAAGCGCATAAATGCGTCCCCAGTTGTCGTCACCCCGCTCAAAGTGATTCAACGCCTCCCGGCAATGATGCTTCGCTTTTTCAAACTGGTTAATATTGAGATAAAACTCCGCCAGGGCCAGGTTCGAATTCGCCACACCGGTGCTGTCCCCTGCAGCGCGCTTGAGAGCAAGCGATCGCATCGTAAATTCATAGACACGCCCGAAATCCTTTTCAGCGATAAAGATCAACGCAAGATTGTTCAAAACCTTACCCTGGCCCGACCGGTCGTTCAGTGCTTCATATATTTTCAAGGCTTTATACTGGTATTCCGCTGCATGCGCAAAGTCACCCCTGACATAATAGATCACGCCCAGGATCTTGAAGGCTTCTGCCGTTCCTGCGTCGTATTGGATGGCGCGCGATTCGGCCACCGCCTGGACGACGAATTTTTCCGCCTCTTCAACAGCGACCGGAGAGTATAAAAATGCCAGCTGATTGAGCACGTCAATCCGGCGGGGACCATTTTCTGTCTCCGGCAACAATTTCAAAAGGGAATCCAGCCGGGCCGGCTGCGCCCTGATTCCCGACGTAAACGCCAGCAAGCCTAAAACAATTACTATCTTCATGATCAATGGCGTAAAATCGGGCCGCACTAGAACAACTCCTTCGCTATACGATATATCGGATCGGATTTTCCCATGGAATAAAAATGGAGGGTGGGTACACCCTGCTGCATCAACTCCTTTGACTGCTGAATAGCCCATGCTATGCCTACCTCCTTTACCGCAATGTTGTCTTTACACTTGTCCACTTCGTCGGCAAGTTCTTCCGGGATATCAATATGGAAGGTCGTCGGCAGCACACTGGTCTGCGTTTTTGTCGTAATGGGTTTGATACCCGGAATGATGGGCACGTTGATACCGGCTTCACGGCAACTTTTCACAAAGTCAAAGTATTTCCGGTTGTCGAAGAACATCTGGGTCACAATGTATTCGGCGCCGAGATCGACTTTCAGCTTGAGATATTTCAAATCCGTTTTCAGGTTTGGCGCCGCAAAATGCTTTTCGGGATATCCGGCCACGCCGATACTGAAATCCGTGGGGGCGGTGTTCTGCAGATCCTCATCCAGGAACTTTCCGTTGTTCATGTTGACAACCTGCTGAAGCAATTCGGAAGCATACTTGTGACCATCCGGCTCCGGCATAAAACGTCCTTCGTTTTTGATGGCATCACCCTGCAGTGCCAGGATGTTATCGACCCCGAGAAAATGCAGGTCGATCAACGCATTTTCAGTTTCCTCCCGGCTAAATCCACCGCAAATGATGTGCGGCACCGTATCAATCTTGTAGTGGTTTTGCAACGCGGCACAAATGCCGACGGTACCGGGCCGCTTGCGGGTTGAGCGCTTCTCAAGCAACCCACCATCCTTTTTCTTATAAATGTACTCCTCACGATGGTATGTAACATCGATGAACGGAGGTTTGAATTCCATCAACGGATCGATGTTGCTGAAAAGGTTCTTGATATTCTCACCCTTCAGCGGAGGGAGGATCTCGATCGTGAATAACGTTTTACCGTTGGCATTTTTTAAATGGTCGACGACTTTCATGATTGATGTGTTCGGGTGTTGATGTGTTGATGTGTTGAGGTGTTGAGGTGTTGATGTGTTGATGTCCGCTAGACGTCTTTTTTTCGAAGATACCTTATCGGCCAAGGGTGAAGGCCTTTGCTTCATTGGCCTTCGTTCTAATAGCGTTGATTTTATCCATTGGTAAATACTGGAGGTCTTCCAGAACATAGGAGATGCTTAGGACCTCCAGTCCTGAACATTGTGCCGTGTCCAGATACCTGATAAATTCCTTCTTACTAAATCTTCCAAATCCCTCGGCAATATTATTCATAATTGATAACGCCGCTCTCTTTAACTGGCTCTTGGTGTCGAAATCCGCGGCAAGCTTTCCTGCCTCACAAGCGCTATAAATCTCAAAGACCAGTTGCCTCGCAGCCTGCCAACATTTTAAATCTTCAAATCTTTCAATCTTGCTCATAATTTTAATAATTATAGTAACACATAACGTTTATAAAAAAAGTCCCCTTTCCACATCGACACATCAACACATCAACACATCAACACGTCAAATATCATAACTCAAATTTGGCGCAAGCCACCGTTCAATCTCTTCAACCGACAGGCCTTTGCGCTTCGCATAATCTTCAACCTGGTCTTTTTCTATTTTGCCCAGGCCAAAGTATTTCGACCCCGGGTGGGAGAAATAAAAACCACTTACAGCAGCTGCGGGATACATGGCGAATGACTCCGTTAGCGTAATGCCGACTTTACCGGCTTCCAACAGGTCGAACAGTAATTTCTTTTCGGTGTGATCAGGACATGCCGGGTAACCCGGTGCGGGCCTTATGCCATCATACTTCTCCTCGATCAGGGCCTCATTGCTGAGCTGCTCGTTTTTTGCGTAGCCCCAGAATTCGCGTCGTACCTTTTCGTGCAGGCACTCTGCGAAAGCTTCCGCAAGACGGTCTGCCAATGCCTTTACCATGATCTCAGAATAGTCGTCCTGGCTGGCGCGATATTGCGCGACGAGTTTCTCCAACCCGAGTCCTGCGGTAACGGCAAAAAAACCCATATAGTCCCTTCCTCTTTCCGGTGAAATGAAATCCGCCAGGCAGAAGTTCGGTAAGCCCGGGGCCTTTTTATTCTGCTGTCGCAGAAAGTGAAAAGTTGCGAAGGGGCTGCTATCCTGCTCATCACGGAACAATGCAACATCGTCTTCCGCAGACGACGCCGGATAGAAGGCGATTACACCACTGGCCTGAAGACTTTTTTTAGCGATGATATCGTCCAGGACTCGATTGGCATCGTCGAACAGCTTTTTGGCTTCCGATCCTACTACTTCGTCATTGAAGATGCCGGGATATCTTCCCGCAAGCATCCAGGTTTGAAAGAACGGTGTCCAGTCGATATATTTTCGCAGTTCATCGAGCGGATAATTAACCAGTTCCCTCCGACCGACAAATGCCGGCCTGGTGAACTGCGTCGTCTTCCAGTCGATCGCCGTCCGGTTCTTGCGCGCGTCCGCCAGGGTGATATAATGTTTCGTCCCTTTGCGTGCTTCGTGATCCTGCCGCAGCAACTGGTATTCCTGCTTGATCTTGTCTTTGAATTTTCCTTTTGTTTCGTTGTTCACCAGCTCGCTGGTAACCGGCACAGAGCGCGATGCGTCGAGTACATGTATTACAGGGCCGTCGTAAACGGGGTCGATTTTCACGGCCGTGTGTATCCTCGATGTTGTGGCGCCCCCGATCAGCAACGGCAATGTCATGCGCTGGCGTTGCATTTCGCGTGCGACATGCACCATTTCATCCAGCGAAGGAGTAATCAGTCCGCTCAGTCCGATGACATCAACATTTTCACGGATGGCGGCCTCCAGAATTTTGTCGGACGGAACCATTACGCCGAGATCGACAACGTCGTAATTGTTACAGGCCAATACCACGCCTACGATATTCTTGCCAATGTCGTGGACGTCACCCTTTACCGTCGCCATCAGTACTTTGGCGGCAGGCTGATGGGAATTGCCACTGAGCCTTTTTTCTTCTTCCAGGAAAGGCGTGAGGTAGGCAACGGATTTTTTCATCACGCGCGCACTTTTTACGACCTGTGGCAGGAACATCTTGCCGGCGCCGAAAAGATCGCCGACCACATTCATGCCGCTCATCAGCGGTCCTTCGATGACATGCAGCGGTTTATCATACTTCTGACGCGCTTCCTCCGTGTCGTGGTCGATGTAGTCGATAATTCCCTTGACCAGCGCATGGGTCAAGCGTTCTTCAACGGTTCCTTTGCGCCATTCGTCTTCTACTTCTTTTTTCTTTTCGTAGCCTTTGACCGTTTCGGCAAATTCCAATAGCCGGTCCGTTGCATCGTCACGCCTGTTCAGCAGCACGTCCTCGACGCGGGTCAGCAGCTCCTTATCGATCTCGTCGTACACTTCCAGCATGGTAGGGTTGACGATCCCCATATCCATGCCATGCTGGATGGCGTGGTAAAGAAATGCCGCGTGCATCGCCTCGCGGACTTTCTGATTCCCGCGGAAACTGAACGATACGTTGCTTACGCCGCCGCTGACATGGGCATGCGGAAGGTTCTCCCGGATCCATTTCGCGGCACGGAAGAAATCCAGCGCGTAATTGCGATGCTCCTCGATGCCGGTCGCCACCGGGAAAATGTTGGGATCAAAAATGATGTCCTGCGGCGGTATGCCGATCTGTTCCACCAGGATGTCGTAGGCCCTTTTGCAGATCGCAATCCGACGTTCAAACGTGTCCGCCTGTCCCTGTTCATCAAAAGCCATGACGACCACCGCGGCACCGTAACGTTTTACCAGCCGCGCCTGCCGGATAAATTCCTTTTCGCCACCCTTCAGACTGATGGAATTTACAATTCCTTTTCCCTGAAGGCACTTCAACCCCGCTTCGATCACTTCCCACTTGGAAGAATCGATCATTACCGGCACGCGGGAAATTTCCGGTTCAGCAGCCATCAGGTTCAAAAACCTGACCATCGCCGCTTTTGAATCCAGCATCCCTTCATCCATGTTCACATCGATGACCTGCGCGCCACCACGCACCTGGTCAAGGGCGACTTCAAGCGCATCCTCGAATTTGTCTTCCTTGATAAGCTTCAAAAATCTGGCAGAACCGGTAACGTTCGTACGCTCACCGATATTGATAAAGTTTGAGTCCGGTGTGATAATTACCGCTTCAAGGCCGCTTAGCTGTAAGTGATTAGGCATGTTCGGAGACAGATATTTCTCTTGGTTTATATTTTTTTGCGATCGCCGCGATCCTGCTGATGTGTTCAGGGGTAGTTCCGCAGCATCCGCCGACAATGTTGACAAGCCCTTCCTTGAGGTACTCTTCAACCTGTACGGCCATCTCATCAGCGGTCTGATCGTAATGTCCAAATTCATTTGGGAGGCCGGCATTAGGGTAAGCGCTGACAAAGAAGGGTGCTCTTTCATTCAACACCTGCAGGTACGGCCTGAGCTGGCTGGCGCCCAGCGCGCAGTTCAGTCCGATGCTCAGCAAGGGTACGTGCGACACCGAGATCAGGAATGCCTCGGTTGTTTGTCCCGACAGTGTTCTGCCACTGGCATCTGTGATCGTTCCCGACACCATGATCGGAATCTGTTTACCCGTTTCATCCAGCAATTCCTGTATGGCAAAAAGTGCGGCCTTTACGTTCAGCGTATCGATGATCGTTTCCAGCAGTAACAAGTCGACACCACCATCGATCAAACCCTTCGCCTGTTCCTTAAACGCGGCGGCAAGCTGGTCAAAGTTGATCGCGCGAAAGCCTGGATTGTTTACATCGGGAGAAAGCGATGCTGTTTTGTTGGTTGGTCCCATCGCCCCGGCCACGAACCGTGGTTTATGCGGCTCCCGTCGTGTTACTTCGTCTGCGATTTCACGGGCAATGGCGGCCGACTGGTAATTCAGTTCGTAGACGACGTTTTCGAGGTGGTAGTCCGCCTGCGCGATGGAAGTACCGCTGAAAGTATTGGTTTCAATGATATCGGCTCCTGCGTCAAGATACTGGCGATGAATATCCTTAATGATATCCGGCCGGGTGATGGAAAGGATATCATTGTTGCCTTTCAGGGGATAGCCATGGTCTTTAAATCGTTCCCCGCGAAAATCAGCTTCCTCAAGGGTGTGACGCTGGATCATGGTGCCCATTGCACCATCGATAACAAGAATACGATGCTTTAAAATTTCCTGGATTGTCATAGGCCCTCCTTTCGTTTGACTATGTTATCCAGAGAGCCCTGATAGGATGGGTCGCTTATCTTGTCCCGACGGTGTATCGGGATGGGATTTAGCACAACACGGTCCCGACCATGGTCGGGAGGGTAGGATGCTAAGACGTCTTCGGGCCCAATCCCTCAGTCTTTCTGGATAAGCAGGTGCAAAGAAAAGCAATAAGCACTTAAAATAAAAAATCAATAGCTTAATTTTGCGCCTTCATGAAGCTTGCTGCAATCGATATCGGGTCAAACGCCATACGCTTTCAGGTGTCCTCGGTGCTGGAGAACAGGCCGGCCCTGCTGTTCAAAAAACTGGAATATGTCCGGTTTCCGCTGCGGCTGGGTCATGACGTGTTCACGACAGGTCGCATCAGTCCGAAAAGCGCAGACAAATTCATGAAGCTGATGAAGGCTTATAAGCTTCTGATCGATCTTTATGAAGTTGAGGACTATATGTTCTGCGCGACGTCTGCCATGCGGGAATCGGAAAACGGTGTCGAGATCGCCGACCGGGTTAAAGAGGCTTATGGCATCACCATCAACATTATCGATGGAAACCGTGAAGCCGAACTGATCAATCGGGCTATCAGTTCCTTCCTGACCGACAAAACTTATCTGCACATCGACGTGGGCGGTGGTAGTACCGAACTGAATTTATACGCCCGCGGAAAAAAACTCAAAACAAGATCATTCAAAATCGGTTCTGTCAGGGTTCTGGAACATCACGATTCACCGCTGATGTGGCAGGATATGGAGCATTGGGTAAAGGATAATGTGAAAAAGGAATATGGCAAGGTGACCGCCGTCGGTACGGGCGGAAACATCAGCAAACTTTTTGAGCTTGCTTTGACCAAGACGGGAAAAACAATGTCGTTAAAAAAGCTAAGGCAGATCAGGGATATGGTTGAAAGTTATTCGCTCGAGGACCGTGTTTATAAACTGCAAATGAACCCGGACCGCGCGGACGTTATCATTCCGGCGAGTAATATTTATATGAAAGTAATGGAGTGGGCGCACGCAGCAAGTATCCTCGTACCGGAAGTTGGATTGAAGGACGGCATCATGCTTCACCTTTACGAAAAAAATTCGACGCAAAAAAAAATTGAATTTTAAGAAGGGTCTGTCAATGTACCGCGGCGCACGGTCGGTTACATCTTATTCTTTTTGATCGTACTCTTTCCTTTCTTGCGCTGCTCAATCTTCAAGTCGATCATATACGCCAGCGAGATCCGGAATCCGTGGTTGCGGATATTCATGGGGTCTTCAAAATACGTTGGCTTAAATGCACCGTTGGTTTCACGGCTCAGGAAGCTATGGCCCAGCTCATAACGGAAGGTGAGAAACATCTCGCGATCGCGGGCCGGCTCAAAAGCAAGACCTGCCGTAAGGTTCAGGCCGAGCTGCACCCTGTTGGGCTTCTTCACGACCATTTCATTCTCCCCCGCCTGATCGGGATCTTTGTAAAACACAACCTTGTAATCAACAACGCTACCGTTCTCGCCGAACTCATGTGTATCCGTATTTTCGATGGAACCCTTCCCACCCAGCCAGTAACTCACATCCGGTCCGATTCCGAGGAAATATGTAAAAGGCTTCTTCCCGATGTTGCCCTTAAAGTGAACAGTATAGATGATGGGTACATCGATGTAATTGTAACGTGCTTTTAATTCCAGTTCTTCATTTTTTCCTTCCAGTACCTTTCCTTTTGTTGCGTAGAGGATCGACGTATGCAGGAAGAATCTTTTCCGCACCCTGAACGTAAGCTGCGCGCCGGCATGGTAGCCCCAGACCGGCTTCAGCTTGTAGGCGTCCTTCAGGTCTTTGTCGCCGAAACTGCTCCACGAAAAACTTCCGCCAGCCACGGGCCCGATAAAAACCTGCGCCCGGGCAACGCCGAACGCCAGACAAAACAAAACAACGACACCTGTTACCTTCGCTTTCACGTCAATAGTTGTTTTTTCGCATTACTAAATTCCATCAAAGTTAAGATGATTTGAAGAAGTTAACGCGCCGTCTACGTCAATTAACAAAAAAAACGCCGTATATTCGTGAGTTTACTGTAAACGTACTTTTTAACCTGCTACATTTCATCGACGGCAAAAAGACTTGACGGCATAAACAGGTAGTCGGCCTGGATTTTTTGAGTGACTTTTACGCTTTTGCCCATATTAATACGTTAATGAGGTATTTTTTTTACTTCACTATTGGAATTCTTTTGTGCGAACGTCCCGCGTTCGGGCAGAACTACCCTGTCTATAATAGTTTCTACGTAAACCCGTATATCTATAACCCGGCAGAGGCGGCCACTGAATTCACGTATGTGTACATCACGCACCGGCGGCAATGGCTTGGGATTGAAGGCGCTCCGGTGCTTACGACGGCAACGTTCAACACGCTGCTACATGACACCCGGGCAGGTATCGGCGGCAGACTAACGCAATACAAACGGGGGCTACTGACCACCACGGATATCACCGGCACGTATGCGTATGGCATTCCCGTCACCCAAAAGAACTGGCTGTTTTTTGGGCTGTCGGGTGGTTTGATTTCCAATACCATCGACCTCACAAAAATAAGCGACCCGGACGATCCTGTTATCGCCGATTACCTCGCCAACAATCTCCAACCCGTCGCCAACTTCGGGATGTTACTGCGGATGCAGTCGGGATTGAATTTCGGCGTCTCCCTTCCCCAGCTTTTTTCACCGGGTTTCAATGGCGAAAGCCATTTTTCGAATACCGCGGTTTCGCCTTTTGACAATATTTTTATCACGGCATACTACAGGCGAAAAATCGAGGGAAAGATCGTCAGCCGGAAAAAAGGCGGCATGCGCTCACGCGTGCGGACAAAGGAAAGAATTGCCCCGCTTGAATTCTATGTGAATTACAAATATGCCGCCCTCGGCAACAGCCAGCTGGAAGTCCTTGGCAAGTTCAATCTCACAGAAAGCTTCTGGCTGGGTGCTTCCTACCGCGTGGGCTATGGATTAACAGGAAACTTCGGTATCAACGTTCAGCGATTCACCTTCGGCTACTCCTATGAACCGAATTCCCAGCCGGAAGACGGATTCTCACAGGGGACACATGAGGTCATCCTGGGCCTCCGTCTGGGCGACCAGAAACGCTTTAAGCGAACCGCCCCTACCCTTCGGTCGCAGCTTAAAACTCCACCCACGCAAACCCATACGGCACGTTTCCAGGAAAATGTCGAAGACCCCGATAACATTGCACACCAAAGCACCAGCAAGAAAAAATACTATGTTGTGATCCGGGCTTTCGCGGACTTTACACAGGCTGACAATTTCAAGAAACGCCTGATTGAACAGGAGTACAATGCCAACATCTTCTACTACGAAAAAGACCGGAAATATTACGTCCACGTTCTGGAGACAGAAAAACAAGGCGACGCCAACGAGGAAGTCAAAAACCTGAAGAACTATACCAAACTGCGGGAGGCGCGCGTCCTGACTGTAATTCTTACCGAGAAAGGGAAATGACGGTTACGTTTATGATGAAAACAGGAATAAACTGAGTAATGTTTTACAGCACCACTAAATTCTTCACCCCGGGCCTTCTGCTGACGCTGATACTTTTTGTCACGACAGCCATGGCACAAAAGCCGGAAATCGTCGCCGTCGATAAGGCGAATGGAAGCATGGGTGAAGTCGTTACTATAAAAGGTAGCAGTTTTGGAATCGATGACACGGATCTGGCCGTGTTCTTCGGCGCTGCGCGGGCGCCCATTCAATCTGTCACCAACCAGCTGCTGGAAGTTACCATTCCTCCGGGCGCGACGCTTGACAATATCAGCGTCGCCAACATCAGCAACGGCCTGACGGGCTACAGTCGGCATCAGTTCCTGTTAAGCTATGGTGGCGCGCATCCCTTTGACGCCAGTAACCTGGGACCGCAGTTAAACTTCAATGCGGGAAGCGAA
>DASPJC010000069.1:0-12200 GCA_035628815.1 Ohtaekwangia sp.
ACCTGTTGTCGTATGACACCGCCCTGGCCAGGAAGTGGAACGAGGAGATACACGGCTTTAACATCGCATTGATGCTGGAAACAACTGCCCGGGAGTTGCTGAATCCCGCACCCTTGCCGCGCGGTACCTTCCGGATGAATAACCTGCGGGGGACATTCAAGGAATACGCGCATACCTTCAAGGACCTCGCCGCGCATGTCGAGATAAATGATACGCTTTTACGGCTTCGCGATCTTACCGGCATGATCGACAGTTCCGATATTAATTTCAAAGGCCGCGTCATTAACTATCACCTGTGGTTCGATGATATCAAGCGTGGCAAGACGCAAATCGCTTTTGATTTCAAATCAAACCGTTTTGCGATGCGTGATGTGCTGGGCAAAGCGATCCGGCAATACATTCCCCGCGGCTACCGGCGTGAAGAGCTGAGCAACGTATGGCTGCGCGCAAAAATAGATCTGCGGTATGATACCACGTTCCGTTTTGCAAAAGGCCGTATCGCCAACGTTACTGCCGATTTGAAAAAGCACCATCTCAAACTTGCCGGCGTTAGCGGTGGTTTCAAGTACGGGTCGAAGATCCTGGCCCTCGATACATTCAGGGGCAAGATCGGCAACAGCGATTTCGACATTGGCCTGAAATATTACTTTAAGGGAAAGGACCGGTATGATAACGAAGTGGCGAACTCACTGACGTTTACTTCGCGGTTCCTGGATGCTGACGAAATGAGTCAGTACGATCTCGCGCCGAAGACCGGCAGATCCCGAAGGGATACCTCCCGGGTGAAGCCGGACGCTGCGGTACCGTCACAGCATGCGCAGGCTTTCAATGTTTTCATGATCCCGTTCTCTGATTTTAATGCACAGATAAACATTGTAAAATTAAAATACAACCGCCTCTGGCTGAAGGATGTTGACGCCCGGTTGACCATGAAGCGTGACCAGACCATCACAGTCGATACGTTGATGATGAAGGTGGCCGGTGGCGCTATACGGATGCGGGGTAAATTCAATGGCAGCAATCATGAAAAGATATGGTTCCGCAGCCGCATCATGTTTGAGGATGTCGATCTGGAGAAGATGCTGCTGAAACTTGATCACCTCGGGCAAGATGTTGTGATCAATAAGAACATCAAAGGGCGGTTAAGCGGATATGTGAGAAGCTATGTACGCGTGCATCCAGACCTCGTTCCCATCATGAGCAATACAAAAGCGGAACTGAACGTGAAGATTACCAATGGCAGCCTGGTGGATTTTGCGCCGATGCAGGCGATGGCGAGTTATTTCAAGGATAAGAACCTGCGACTGATCCGTTTCGATACCCTTCAAAACACCCTTACCTTCACCAATGGTGTACTTGAGATTCCGGCAATGAATATCAACTCGTCGCTCGGATACTTGCAAATGTCGGGCAAGCAGTCGTTGGACCTCAGCATGGAATATTACCTCCGCGTGCCCATGAAGATGGTTACGAAAGTAGGATTGAGTTCTCTGTTCAACCGCAAACCAGAGGAGGTGGACATGACACAGGTAGACGAGATCGAGTACATCGACAAAGACCGGAACATTGCTTTTATGAATCTCAAGGTTACAGGAAAACCTGGAAATTTTAAGGTTGGATTAGGAAAGGATAAGGGGAAGAAGATGCTTTAAGGCAAAATGATAAGCCTGATCCGGCGTTTTAAATGTGTCAGTCTGGAATAGTACACCCATTTTTTTTTCAGCTTGTATACTTACTTCCGGGGTTTAGAAAATTTAAACATACAGCCGACTTTAACGTAGGGAATAGCGACAATCATTTCCAAAAGGATTGTACCCGCATCGGTAAATTACCTTTAGCGTATTTTCTCTCAGTAATCTCACCGACATTCTGTATAATTATAGAAGGTATTGCGTGATGGACAGGAAATGGTGGGGGGATGGCAGGTGAATGTTCATACAAAAATGAATCGTACAATGAATGGACTCGATCTCTCCCGGCGGAAATTTCTGCAACAGGCAGGCTTATCCGGCATTGCATTGACAATCGGCTGTTATTGGCCGGCGTCGGCGAAAAGCCACGTCGCGATCAAACACTTAAGTCCGGACGATACATCCACTGAACTGATGGCCTGGATATCGATCGATGGTGACGGCCATGTCACTATTTTCAATCACCGTTCGGAAATGGGACAAGGAACGTCGCAGGCAATCCCGCAGATCATTGCCGAAGAGCTTGAAGTGAACATGGAGCATGTAACGGTTCGGTTTGCTCCTGCAAATCCCGCGAAATACGGTCCACAACCCGTGGAAGGCAGTTTTTCAATCCGCGGCTGGTACCAGCAATTGCTGCGTGTCGGCGCCACGGCAAGGGAAATGCTCATCGAAGCCGCTGCAAAACGATGGCAGGTTGATCCGGCGGACTGCTATGCAGCGAGTGGGGAAGTCGTGCATCGCAGTACAGAAAGAAAACTTGGCTATGGCGCGCTGGTAAAAGACGCCGCGTCCTTGCACCCACCGGAACAGGTCAAACTGAAAGAACGTAAAGATTATAAAACCATCGGCAAATCATTCCCACGCAGGGATACCCTTGCAAAAACGAACGGTGCGGCCGTGTTTGGGCTGGACAAAAAACTACCGGGAATGCGTTATGCGGTGGTTGAACGGAGCCCCAGGTTCAGAGGGAAAGTAAAAAGTTTCGACGATACCGCGACAAGGTCTGTCAGCGGGGTCACCCATGTTTTGAAAGTGGAGCGGGTAGTTTTTGGATTGTTTTATGAAGGCGTGGCAGTAGTAGCCGATTCGTTGTGGGCGGCGATGGAGGGGCGTAAGCAACTAAAGGTAGAATGGAATGATGACGGCTTCGAGCACCTCGGCTCCGAACAGCTTGCTGCGCGGATGCGGGAGGACCTGTATAAACCTATACCTTCGGAGGTTTTTGAAAATGCTTTGAAAAAATCTTCGGGTGTGCTCGAATCAGTGTATGAATTGCCGTATCAATCCCACAGTTGTATGGAACCCCTCAACTGCATTGCCGATGTAAGGGAGGAAAGTGCTGAAATATGGGGGCCCATACAGGAGGCAAACTGGATTCAGGCTGACATCAGTGAGCGATTGAATATTCCCGCGGATAAAGTGACCGTGAATATGACATTCCTTGGTGGTGGTTTTGGCAGAAAAGCCTTCCCTGATTACCCGCTTGAGGCAGCGCTGATTTCACAAGCGATAAAAGCGCCGGTGCAGGTGGTCTGGACGAGGGAAGATGACATGACCGCAGGACCCTTTCGATCAGGGGCGTTATACCGGTGCCGTGGCGGTGTGGACGAAAACAAGAAAATATTTTCATTTCAGATCATTTCTGCCTCGCAGTATGTCGGCGCGGGTGAAGATAAAGACCCGGTGCCACAACCGGTATCCGAAAATGCTGGCGGGATCAGTGGCCTTCTCGACGACTACTATAAATCGATACCGCATTACAGTTTCGCTGGTATGGCTACCAAATCGCCCATACCGACAATGTGGTGGCGTGCACCCGGCGCTAATGTAGACGCCTTTGCCGGGGAAAGCTTTATCGATGAACTGGCCCACCTGGCTTCAGCGGATCCGCTGGCGTTCAGGAAATCTCATTTTGTATCCGCGCGCTGCCGTTTACTAGCAGATAGGCTTGCCGTTGTGAGCGGGTGGACATCGCGGCGAAAGAACGATGGCTGGGGCGTGGCGATCACGGACTGTTTCGGCGCTATGGTAGGGCAGGTGGTGAAAGTATCGCGCCAGGACAAAAAAATTAAAATTGACAAAGTGTTTGCCGTGATGGATTGCGGCTGGTATGTCAACCCGGATATTATCCGTGCCCAGGTCGAAGGAAGCATCGTGATGGCCCTGGGTGCAGCCGTTAAACATGGTACGCATTTCAGGGAAGGTAAGGCCGTAGAGAGAAATTTCAACATGTACGCCATGCCGCGCATCGGCGATATCCCCGAAATTGAAGTGCATATTATGGAGAATGATGAAAAGGCCGGCGGCGTTGGCGAACCTGCATTGCCCGCCTTCGCACCAGCGCTCTGCAACGCTATTTTTGATCTCACCGGAAAACGTATTCGCACGTTACCTTTTAAACTGGAGGAAGTGTAGTATTTGGACCTTGGCGCGAATTTTAACGGATGGAATTTCCTCTGTTTCTTAAAAATTCACCCAGAATCCAGTAACTATCACGATAGTTGAATATGAAGAATAAATTTGATAACTAGGATAACCGAACAAGGCCGCCATGACCAATGTAATCATCGCCGACGATCACCAGATGTTTGTAGACGGACTGAAATCCCTCCTGGAGGAGGAAAAACAACTATCCGTGGTTGGCGAAGCGAAGAATGGGCTCGAAGTGCTGGAACTTTGTGATTGCACGCCCGTGGATATTGTAATCATGGACATCAATATGCCGCTGATGGACGGGATTCAAACCACCCGCGAACTGTCAAAAAAGCACCCGGCGATCAAGATTCTTGGCCTTTCCATGTACAACGACCGCGATTATATCTCCGATATACTCAAGGCCGGCGCCCTGGGATATGTGCTGAAGAACACGGGAAAGGAAAATCTTTTAAACGCAATTTCCACGCTGCAATCCGGGGCCAACTACCTGAGCGAGGAAGTCAGCAAGACCCTGCTCAGCAGTTTCATCAAAAGCGTCCGCTACGAGCACGCGATGGAAAAACTGTCTGACCGCGAGAAGGAAGTGCTCGATTGCATTGCATCAGGGCTGACCACGCATGAAATCGGTGACAAACTTTTCATCAGCAAGAATACCGTGGAAACCCACCGCAAGAATCTCTTATACAAGCTGAAAGCCCGGAATACCGCCGAGCTGGTCAACAATGCCTACAAGCATAAGTTAATTCAGTGATTCTCTCAAATCACTATTTTCCGGGATGCGCTAATTCATTGGAAGGATAATATTTGTCAGAAGTGTATGCTGCCGTAGCATAGATTTCATTTTTTCAGACAAATAATCCTATGTTACTAATAGCAGACAGCGGTTCTACCAAGACAGACTGGCGGGTGGTGGATGAGGAAGGAAAACAGGTCACCTCTGTCATCACGGAAGGTCTCAACCCATACTTCGTATCGAAAGAGAAAATTACCGCGATCATCCGGGAAAGGATACTTCCTGTCGCAGGGGATGTGGAGAAAGTTTTTTTTTATGGCGCGGGATGCGGCCTGGCGGTCAAGGCCAGCCTGGTGAAGGAGGCGCTGGATACAACGGTTTCGGTGCGCCTGCCCGCCGAGGTTTCGGGCGATATTCTCGGCGCCGCCAGAAGTTTGCTGCAGGGTGAGCAAGGCATCGCCTGCATTCTGGGTACAGGCGCAAATTCCTGCATTTACGACGGGCGGGCGATCACTTCGATTATGCCTTCGCTCGGCTACATGTTTTCAGATTGGGGTAGCGGTACCGTTATGAGCAAAGACCTGATCGCGTTGCTGTTGCAGGAGAAACTTCCCGCCGCCATGCTGGAGGACTTCACCGATACTTATAAATTGGGCCGCCCCGAAATACTGGATCACATCTACAACAAACCTTTGCCGAACCGCTTTCTTGCGTCGTTCACGCCGTTTCTGCTGAAGTATGCCGAGGTCCCGGAGTGTAAAGAGATCATTCTCACGAACTTCAGGAAGTTCTTTAATTACTATGTTCTGCGTTATCCTTCTTTTCAACGCGCGACAAACGTAAGTTTTACGGGATCGATTGCTTACCGCTTCCAGTCTTACCTGCTGCCTATCGCGGATGAAATGGGTATTGCCATCCAAGACATCGTTCAGCACCCCATGGACGGCCTGGTGAAATATCATTGCATTACTGTCCCGGTTAATTATTAACCATCCTTATGAAAAACGTCATAGCAAAGCTGGCCAGACTGCTACCGCCAGCCATTTTAATGGTGATGATTTTTACCGATGGTTTACCGGCGTGGTCCCAGGGATTTCCGAAAAGAGAGTTGCGCGCCGCGTGGATCGCGACGGTCGTCAATATTGACTGGCCCTCACAGAAGGGATTGAGCGTGCATCAGCAACAAGCGGAATATGTTGCCTTGCTGGACCGTTTGAAATCCATCGGCATGAATGCCGTGATCGTGCAGGTTCGTCCGGCGGCAGACGCGTTCTATCCTTCCTCGTACGAACCCTGGTCGGAATACCTTTCCGGCGAACAGGGCAAGGCCCCTGACCCGTATTACAATCCACTGGCCTTTATGATAACGCAGGCGAAGCTGCGCGGACTGGAGTTCCACGCGTGGTTCAATCCCTATCGCGCCAGCATGAAGGATACGGTAGTGTTTGCGCCAGCGCACCCCATTCACAGGCACCCGGAATGGTTCGTGAAGTACGGGGGCAAGTGGTATTATGATCCGGGTATACCGGAAGCGCAGGAATATGTGCTGCGATCCATCCTCGAAACGGTGAAACACTATGACCTTGATGCCGTGCATTTTGATGATTACTTCTATCCTTACCGCATCGCCAACGAAGCATTTCCCGACAGTGCCAGCTATGCGTTGTTCGGAAAAGATCTGTATCCTAATGTCGATGACTGGAGAAGGAATAATGTGGATGTATTTGTGAAGGCGCTTTCCACGCGGATCAAACAGGAGAAACCACACGTCAGGTTTGGAATCAGCCCGTTTGGCGTATGGCGCAACAAGGACAAAGACCCTGACGGTTCGGATACACAGGCCGGTCAGACGAACTACGACGACCTTTATGCTGACGTATTGAAGTGGCTTAAAGAAGGTTGGATCGACTATGTTACGCCGCAGCTTTACTGGCACATCGGATTTAAAGTTGCCGACTACACGGTCCTGCTGGATTGGTGGAGCAAGCATACTTACGGAAAGCAGCTGTATATCGGTCAGGCGGTGTATCGCATGGGCGGAAAAGGCTGGGAGAACCCGGAGGAATTGTTTGACCAGGTGCGCCTGAACAGGAAGAACAGTCATGTCAATGGAAGTATGTACTTCAGCGCGAAGTTCTTCATGCACGACAGGCAGGATGTTAATTCACGGATACGCGAGCTGTACCGTTATCCCGCGCTGGTGCCACCCATGCCCTGGATCGATGCAAGTCCGCCCCGGGAACCTGCGCTGCAGCATGCGGATGGTTCACAGGGAAGCGGTGTCCGGCTTTCATGGTCTGACTCAGTTGACACCGGCGCGGCGTATTATGTGATATACCGGTTTGCGCAGGAAGATGAGATTTCAGGCGAGGATCCCGCGAAAATCGTCGGTATTGTACAACGTACGCCATCAGCGCTTCAGTCATGGACTGATCATGCAACCGACAAGCGAAAACGTTATCGGTACTGCATCACGGCGGTGGACCGCGGTCACAATGAAAGCGCGCTCAGTCAGCCGGTAAATATCCAGACGAGGGGTAGAAAAGGCGCGGTTA
Organism: Ohtaekwangia sp.; assembly: GCA_035628815.1. Taxonomy (GTDB): domain Bacteria; phylum Bacteroidota; class Bacteroidia; order Cytophagales; family Cyclobacteriaceae; genus Ohtaekwangia. The sequence continues at coordinate 7,419 of DASPJC010000069.1, forward strand.
AAATCGTTTCCGGTCTATGATGAATTTCATTTCATGCGCTGATGTGAAAACAGTGATATTCTCAAATCACCATTTTCAGGGATGGAAATGCCTTGCTTATTCAGAAATTTTGAAAAACGACCACTACTAATACCTCAAAACCAACCTTATCATCTATGAAAAAAATTTTACAATGTACCTTGTGGGCGATTGGATTTCTCCTTTTGCACTACCAGGGTGTTGCGCAGGATGCCACGGTAACGGGAACCGTCGTTGCTGCCTCTGACAATACACCGGTACCCGGAGTGTCGGTAACGATAAAGGGTACAACGCGGGGAACCGTGACGGACAGCGACGGACGATTCAGCCTGATGGCTAACGCATCAGACGTGCTGGTGTTCAGCTTTATCGGGATGGCCACCCAGGAGATATTGGTGGGCAGCCAGCAGAACATGCAGGTTACGTTGGCAGAATCAATGGAGAGCCTCGACGAAATCGTCATCGTAGGCTACGGAACCCAGAAGCGGACAAACGTTACCGGCGCAGTTTCGACCGTAGATACAAAGGTACTGGAATCAAGGCCCATCACAGATGCCGGGCGTGGGCTACAGGGAATAACGCCGGGATTGAACATTGTCATTCCCAGCGGCGAAGTAGGATCAGATCCGCTTATCAAGATCAGGGGCCAGTTCGCATCGCCATTGGGAACGTCAGCACCACTTATTCTGCTGGATAACGTTGAGATTCCTTCTATTCAGATGGTAAATCCTGATGACATCGAATCCATTTCGGTGTTGAAAGATGCGGCATCGACTTCGATTTATGGTTCAAAGGGTGCTCTGGGTGTAATATTGATCACCACGAAGAAAGGCGCCAAAAAAGAAGGTGTAACGGTGTCTTATTCCGGAAACCTTTCTTTCCAGAATATCTCCAAGAGAATGGAAATGGGCAGACTTGATGCCATGGAATACACCATGCATGCTTTTGAGCGCACCGGAGCTTTACGCGCCGGCGCTTTCTGGATTGTAACCCGCGAAGGATACGAAAAGGCACAGCAATGGGAGGAGCAATGGGGCGACGTAGTAAAACCCGGTGATCCGATGCTCTATGGGCGCGACTGGTACGTAAACTCAGATAACCTAAAGGTAGGGCTGCGGACGTATGATCCTTATGACTACATGGTCAAAGAGTGGACGCCAACGCAAATCCATAATTTTTCGGTAGGCGGATTGAGCGGAAAGACCAATTACAATCTTAGTTTCGGTTATCTTGATCAGACAGGGATGGCGAAGCCGGCCAAAAAAGATGATTTCAGCCGGTATAACGGATCGATCCAGGTTGGTACAGAAGTTAACGAGTGGCTGAAATTCAATGTAGGTGCCATCTATTCAAAGCGGATCAAAAATTATCCGTATGCCACCAACTCCACCACTGCTGATCCATGGCTGTACCTGTATCGCTGGGCTTCCACCTATCCGATGACGACGGAAGATGGCGATCCGATTAGAAGTCCCGCATCCGAAATGGCAGCGGCGAATACGGCGTTCCAGGAGACAAATTACACAAGTCTGAATGGCGGACTCACCATTACGCCGATGAAAAACTGGAGCATTAAATTCGATTTCACACACGCAAACCAGGAGTATCTAAATAAAAGGCCCGGTACCCGGTTTACGGCAAGGGATGCATGGAGCGCTCCAATAGCTAAGCTGGATGAAAACGGCGACAGAATTTATGTTGACGATGCGGGTCAGGTTGTTCCGTCCACGGACCCCGGCGCGATGCCAGCTTATGAGCTGAACTATACAACGTATACCGCAGCAGGTGGCAACCCGGATCACGTTTATCGCCATGCAAAAAATGAACAATGGAATACCATCAACCTTTATACGACCTATGATCTGAATATTAAAGAAGATCACGCTCTGAAATTTATGATGGGGATGAATAGGGTAGGATACAGACGTGCCGGTCACGAACTGCAGGTCAATCAATTGACGGATTACGAAAATCCACAATTCGATCTTGCGACTGGAACTGTTGTGATCCTAAATCCAAATCTGAATGAAGAGTACTGGGATTCGCAATTGGGATTTTTTGGTCGCGCTAATTATAACTTTAAGGAACGGTATTTTTTTGAAGCCAACCTCCGGTACGATGCCGCGTCCAAATTCCCGAAAGCACTGTGGTGGGACCTGTTTCCGTCGTTCTCTGCGGGCTGGCGTGTCAATGAAGAGCCGTGGATGGCTTTTGCCAGTTCCTTCCTCGACGAGTTCAAAATACGCGGCTCATGGGGAAGCATCGGCGATCAGACTGTACCCAACCATCTTTATATTTCCCTGTTGGAAGGAGGATTTTCGAACTGGATAAATTCCGGATCGAAGGTCTATCAATTCGGCTCGCCCAGTGTGACGCCTTCACCTGCGGGATATGGCACGCCTCCTGCCGTTTCGCAATCAATTACCTGGCAGAATATCACCACCCTTGACCTCGGGCTGGACGTGCGTGTACTCAATGGAGCATTAGGGATGGCCTTTGACTGGTTCAGACGCGATACTGACGACATGATCGTTCCGCAGGAAGGACTACCGGCAACGTTCGGTAACCAGGCGCCGCAAAGTAATTTTGGTTCATTAAGAACAAAGGGTATTGAACTTCAACTTGATTACGCTCATCAGTTTGATAATGGCCTACGTTTGAATTTTGTTGCCACCTTTGCAGATGCCGTGACGAAAATCACGAAGTACGGAAGTCTGAAGGGAATCGGAACGGTGACCTCTCCATCCTGGTACGTAGGAAGAACCTACGGTGAGATCTGGGGCTATGAAACCGAACGCCTTTACCAGGCGGATGATTTTGTGTACGACAATGATGGCAACTTAGTAACGACGGTGATAAACGGTGTCACGATCAACCAACTTGCGGATGAGAACGGTGCTACCCAGGCCCAGCTTCAGGTAACCAATTTCCTGTTTGGACCTGGCGATGTCAAGTATAGGGATCTGAATGGAGACGGTGTTATCAACGAGGGCAGCAGAACAACGGATGATCACGGTGACCTGAAAGTTATTGGGAATTCCACACCGCGCTACGAATACAGCTTCCGCGCCGGTGCGGATTTCAAAGGATTTGACTTCAGCATCTTCTTACAAGGTATCGGAAAACGGGAAGTGTGGGGATCAGGTTTCCTGGCAATTCCCGGATTCAACTCTGCCGATGGCGCGATGCCCCAAGCATTTGCCGGTGATTTCTGGCGTGAAGACCGAACGGATGCTTTCTATCCCCGACCCTTCAATATGGGTGGGGTCGCCAATATTGCAAACATGCAGCCCCAAACCCGGTATCTGCTTAATATGGCTTACCTGAGAATCAAGAACATTACGCTTGGCTATACGTTACCACATGCCATTGCTGAAAGGGTTCATCTGAATAAGGTGCGTGTATATGGATCGTTGGAGAACTTCTTCACGTTTGATCATCTAGGTGACCTGCCTATTGACCCCGAAGCAATCACCGGCTTCTCCATGTGGAACGAGACAAATTATAATTCGTCGCGTACTGGCGTTGGAACTCCGACTTTCAAAAGCGCATCGGTAGGTCTTCAATTGAGCTTCTAAATGGTAATAATCATGAAAAAATATTCAATCACACTTTTGATGATCGTGCTTGTGTTTGGCAGCTGCGAGGATTTTCTGGACCGGCAGCCCCTAACCAGTATGAACGATGAAAATTTCTGGACCAGTGAAAACAACATTAGGCTGTTTGCGAACAGCTTTTACACCAACTACTTTGTTGGTTACAATACGGGCTTCGCGCTTGACTATGCTCCGCTTCGCGGGTTTAATTTTTCCGACGATCTTACATCCGTCGGAAAACAGGCGAGTTTCGAAAACCAGCCACCCCCCACGCGACAGGAACTCCGGGAAGTTCCGCCTGTCACGAATTGGGAATCCGAATACGCGGGAACAAAATGGAACTTTTCGTGGGTACGGAAATCGAATCTTTTTCTGGAAAGGATTGAGCGGGCAAAGGGTAGCGTTCTCAATGATGAGGCATACCAGCACTGGAGTGCCCTGGCGAGATTCTTCAGAGGCTTTGAATACAGCCGGTTAGTAAGTGTTTATGGCGATGTTCCCTACTATGATCACGTACTCGGAGATACGGAAATAGACCAGCTTTACAAAGACAGGGACGACAGAACGCTTGTGATGGATAAAGTCTACGACGACTTTGTGTACGTTTTGGCGAACATGCGCCTGTCGGACGTCAACAGCCAATACCTCAACCGTTACATTGCCGCAGGGTTTATTTCACGATTGATGTTGTTTGAAGGTACCTGGCAGAAGTACCACATGGGAAATAACGAAAAGGCCGAGCAGTATCTTGAGCTGGCCGTCCAGGCCGCGGACCTGGTGATGACTTCCGGCAAATGGTCTTTCGGAAGTGATTTCCGGAGATTGTTCGGTTCGGAAAATCTTGCCGGGAATCCCGAAGTTCTTATGTACAGGCAGTACGAGTCATCTCTACTGGTGACACACAGCATAGCTTCTTATTCCAACATAACGGAAAGCCAGGCTCAGGCCGCCAACCTGAGTCTTGCCAAATCATTTATTGCCAACGATGGACAGCCCTACCAGCTATCATCCGTACCGAATGCGGATCAGTTAGATCTTCAGAACATGATCGTCACCCGCGACCCACGTTTTGAAGCGACTTTCTGGGATGCACCACGAACACAGGCGGCAACCTTGCTCTATGCTGATAAATTTATCGACAGGGTCGGGCCGACGCACGCCGGTGGTA
>DASPJC010000070.1:0-15172 GCA_035628815.1 Ohtaekwangia sp.
CTGAAGCGATCTTCCTTTTCGGCGGATTATCACTGGCCGGCGATCTCATCTTCAAGCCCACCATCAAACACATGGAAGCTAACCTCATGCCGCTGTTCCGGGGAAAAGTGAAGGTCCTTCCCTCGGGATTGCAGAATCAGGCCGCCCCTATCCTCGGCGCGAGCAGCCTGGTCTGGAATTTCCTGGATAATAAAAAATTACAGGAGGAGGTCTACTGATCCTTCCATCGGTCGTTATACCAGTCCATGTTCCTGTAATACCTTTTGTTCATCGCCGGTGATATAGGCAAAGATCTTCGGCTGGTCCTCGCGTACCTGCATAAAATAGATCACTTCAAAATCGATGTCGATCCGGCGATCTTCTTTTTCATAGCTGGCGCGCCACTGAATCCTGGCCATTGCATGAAGCTCGTTCAGCAGGGTTATCTCACGTCCCGTTATCGTCATGGATTGTGCGCCGATCTTCCGGTAAAACCGGTATCCGTCGGCAATGGCGGAACGGAATTTATCATCGTTGTTTCCGCCCACCACACCTGATGGATTCGCCTCAACAAAAAAACCAGCAAAAGAATTTACTGTGCCGTCCACATCGAGTTCCTCAGTGAGGAGAAAATCGTTGAAACGCTTCGCATAAGCGGTGAAGAAATCGTCGATCGCGCTGTACAGCTTGTTCACGTTCTGTGTGATCAAATTTACGTGCCAGGAAGAAACGTCGGCCGGCGTTATGGAGCCGCGAAATGGTGGATGATGCGATAAGGCCATCGTCGAGAAACAGCAGGTACGAAATTATCATTACCAGGGCAAAATCCGGCAAACTAAGCGCCACCGCGATGATCACATGAAAAACGATGCCTAATACCAGCATCGTTCCCCGGGTTTTTCGAAACCAAATTAAGACAGCGAAGGCGAGTTCAAATGCTATGGCAGACCACGATATCGCTTGATTGATCGCATCGCCGGCATGCCCTCCATGAAGTGCCGGATGAATGACAAAATCCATCTGATGGATCATGGCAATCGCATCCCCCGACCGCCACACCGGGCTGACGAGTTTGTTCCAGCCGGAGACCAGGTAAATCGCCGCAATCTGAATCTGACAAAGCCACACCGAGAAGTTAAAGACTGTACGCTGAATTAGTCTGCCTTTTTCACTACTCAACCGCGGGTGGGTTGCCAATGGAATGGTGTATCCGGCCAGTATGCACAATATCAGGTCCGACCCGTTTACGATGGGCAGACACGTCCGGTAAAAATTGACCGAAAGCCAAAAAAATAACACTGCCGAAAAGTAATTCCACCGCGCAAAAAAAATAATCAATGACACGACGATCGCGATGCCGTAGTAGGCCGGACCGTATTGCGCCGGCGCAAAGAGGATTTTCCCGAGCCACGATGAGGCGCGAATGGTGTCCTCGTATGTCATTATCAGATGGGCTACCGGCCAGGTGATGGTCATTTTGATCAGCAGTACCAGCACCAACCCCTTGCAAAAAAAAGTCACAAAACGAATGTTCCGGAATTCGTCTGTCAGCCGATTCGCAAAATTATCGGTGAGCCGCAATGTCGTCAGGGTTATAGGTAAGTCGCCAGACCGTGTCGATTACTGGTGTGCACGAAGGTTCAGAAAAAGTGTTGAACACATACACTATTCGTATGGAGTCAATCTCGCTGTGGGGTGCCAGCTTGCCCATGGTGTAGGCGTGAAATCTTCTGAATGCCTCCGTACGGTTATAACGGGAGAAGACCGCGTCCTGAGAAGCCTTATAAGCCGCCCGCGCCAAATACCGCTGATAGTCATTTTCTTGCAGGTGCATCAGCTTCCAGGGAGAACGGTGATATGCCAAGAAGCTTTTATGGCTATAGTCAATCGGTGGGGTCCAGGCATCATTGTAATAAAATGAAATACTCAGATGTGGGGAGATGCCGATGCGTTCCTCAATGAAAAATGGCCCCACCAATATGATCCGTGAGTAGAAACAGCGAATAACAGATGGCCTAACGTCGCCATGAGACACCGCAAAATAAACGACAAAGAAGAGGTGTGTGGTCAGCAAAACCAATGCAAACCAGGCAATGCTGGTTCGAAGTTTCCGGGTGCTAGGCACATTGCTCAACACCGGTTAATTTAACAATTACTCAGCTTTAATGCCAAGGTTGTCGCCAAGGGTGTTAAAATGCTTCAGCCATTCGGGACTATGGCCGTTGTGCTCACGGTTATCGACGGAAATCTCAAAATAAAGATTCTGGGTTTTATAGAGCTTTGGACTGATATTGAACTTACGCAACAGCGGGAAAAGGCGGTTAAGCCGTTCGATCCGTTTATGATTGTCGCCTTCGGCACGAATGCGTTTTAGTTCCTTGAAGATGCTATCCCCTGCCAGGCGTTCGACCTTCCCGGTGTCTTCGATAGAAAGGTCCCACTTTGCCAGTTCGTTCATAATTCTTTCCACCTGGCGGATGTTGATCTTATCCACCATGAAGCAGCGGATAAGGTCGGCGTTAAGAATATACTCGAAGGTAGTCCGGTACGCGTTCGGTATCGGTGTATCGCTGTTAGCCAATGCGTTGACCAGCGGGTAATCGCGGTTGTAGATTCGTCGCAGCGACTCCTCGAGATCGCGCATGCTTTGCTGGGTAATCAGGCTGAACACTTTTCGCTTTTCGTCCTGGAATAGTTGCCAGATGGTATACTTCTCCGGTCCGAAGTAACTTTGCATCAGTCCGATAATGTCCCCCAGGCGCCCCTCGTCAAAAGCCTGGATCATATGCAGCTGCATGGTGTAGAAACGCGCGTCTTCCATGTCGAGCGAAATATTGCCGATAATATTATGCTGCCCCATGTAAATGACGGCAAAAGCGAATCTCTTTTCCGACCGCGTAACGTTCGACTTAACTTTTGTCACTCCCAGCACAAGCCTCTGTTCCCCGGCTTCTTTCCGGATGAAGATTTCATTTTGCGTCGTATAGTTGAACACCGGGAAGGACTCGGGATCTTCCTCGAAGATCGAAGCCACGGCATAGTGCATACCCACACGTTGCAGGTTCGTGCGCGACGGGAGAACGAACTTGTTATAAACATTTCTACCGTTGCCCAGGTGTGGTACATTGCTGATCGCAGCATCTAGCCGTTTCAGGAACTGCTCCTCGAGATCGTTTTCTTCGATCTGCGTCATCAACTGTATCGCGCGGCAGGCATACTGCATGATCTGCGTGGTTTCGATGCCCGACAGCTCATCAAAGAACCAGCCGCAGCTGGTAAACATCAGCATCGCATTGCGCTGTACCTCCATCAACCTGAGTATCCGCTTCTGCTCGACATCGACATGACAATGCTCGCGCATCAGCTTACGAATCGTGTCGTCATTTCGGCGAAGGATGACGTTGATATATTCGTCCCGTGCCTTCCATGGATCCCTGATGAATTTCAATGCTTCCTTTTCATACAAAACCGCGAGCTCATCGCGTAGCCAGTCCAGCGCCTCACGTAAGGGCTTTCGCCATTGCTGGTTCCATCCCGGCGTACCACCGGAGTTGCAGCCGCAGTCATCCCGCCATCGTTCAATGCCATGAATGCAACTCCACGAACTGTTTTCATGGATCTGTACCTCCATTACCGGCGGAAACTTCTCCAGGTATTCGCCATAATTGGTCAGTCTCGAAGTTTTTTGACGTTCGATATAGTCGAGGCAATACGCAAGCGCCATTTCGCCATGCTTGTGATGATGACCGTACGTCTCGCCATCGGTTGCTATGTGAACCAGCTGTGGCTGTCCGGGAGTATCCTCGCCCAAAGCATCCAGCAGCCGGTCGGCGAACTTCTTCCCGTCATTCAGGAGTCCGCTGAAGGCCACACCCTGTGAAATATCACCATCATAAAAATATAGAACGATACTGTTGCCGGACGGCAGGTTGCACAGGTATGGCTGCCGCGTATCGAGGTTCCCGACATTGACGGGCTCCCAGTGAGCGGTTCCCGTCTTACGCACCGCAGCCCCCTGCCGTGGAGCAAGCACCGTAAATTTGATGTTATGTTTTGCAAGAAGTTCCAGCGATTCGATATCCACCGCTGTTTCGGCCAGCCACATTCCTTCAGGCTGACGGTTAAACCGCGATTCGAAATCACGAATGCCCCAGAGGATCTGCGTTTCCTTGTCACGGCTGTTCGCCAGCGGAAGGATCATGTGGTTGTAAACCTGCGCCAGCGCCGATCCATGTCCGTTGAAGTTCCCCATGCTCTCGCGGTCGGCCTCAAGGATGGCATCGTAGGTCTCACGATCATTGCCCTCCATCCACGACAGGAGCGTCGGCCCGAAATTAAAGCTGATGCGGGAATAATTGTTGATGATATTCTTGATCACACCTTTTTCGTTCAGGATCCGCGACGCGGTATTGGGTGCGTAGCACTCTGCCGTTATCCGTTCGTTCCAATCGTGATAGGGATGTGCAGAATCCTGAACTTCAATTACTTCGAGCCAGGCGTTCTCGCGGGGCGGCTGATAAAAGTGTCCGTGAATGCAGATATACTTTTCCAAGGGGTTCTGTTAAATTAAATTATGCCTGAATCCCTTTGCAGGACAATGCCTTCATCTCGCAATTCAGGGTTGTGTCTATGTTCCGATGTCTTCCAGTTCGAACTCGGTGACTTCGCGTTCCAGCTTCATTACGCTTAGGCCGAGCGGCGGCAAAGTTAACGAAATCGAATAATCCCTGCTGTGGTATTTTACAGGAGAGGTCATCAGCAGCCCGGTATTCAGTACACCGCTACCGCCATACCGCTGGTCGTCAGAATTAAAGATCTCTTTCCACTGACCGCGATAAGGTACGCCCACGCGGTAGTGATACCTGACCTCGGGTGTGAAATTGCAGATCACGATCAGCAAATCTTCCTTACGCTCGCCCTGCCGCTGAAAGCTTATGACACTGTTTTCATGATCCCCGTAGTCGATCCATTGGAATCCACGGTGTTCAAAACCAAATTGATACAATGCGGGTTCCCGCCGGTAAAGGCCATTAAGATCACGGACAATTCGCTGCGCTCCCTTGTGTAGCTCATGCTCAAGTAAATGCCAGTCCAGGCTCCGCTCGTGACTCCATTCAGCAGGTTGTCCGAACTCACCGCCCATGAACAGCAGTTTGGTTCCGGGATGTGTGAACATGTAACCAAAGAGCAGTCTCAGATTGGCAAACTTGCGCCACGGATCGCCCGGCATACGTCCCACCAGCGATCCTTTACCGTGAACCACTTCGTCGTGCGACAGCGGCAGCATGAAATTTTCGGTGAACGCATACATGATGCTGAACGTGATCTCATTCTGATGATACTTGCGATGCACAGGATCCTGCTGAAAGTAGTGCAGCGTATCATGCATCCAGCCCATCATCCATTTTTGCCCGAAGCCTAAACCGCCGAGGTATGTCGGACGGGAAACGCCACTCCAGGAGGTTGACTCTTCGGCGATGGTAATAACATCGGGGAAGTTTGCATACACGACTTCATTCATCTCCTTCAGGAAAGCGATCGCCTCAATATTTTCGTTTCCACCGTACTGATTCGGTATCCACTCCCCCGCTTTCCTGGAATAATCAAGGTAAAGCATGGAGGCTACGGCATCAACACGCAAGCCGTCAACGTGATAGTAGTCGAGCCAGAACACCGCGTTGCTGATCAGGAATGACCGCACTTCATTGCGCCCGTAATTGAAAATATAACTCTTCCAGTCGGGATGAAAGCCTTTTTGCGGATCGGCGTGTTCGTAAAGGTGCGTGCCATCGAAATGAAAAAGGCCGTGCGCATCACCGGGAAAATGAGATGGTACCCAATCCATGATCACACCGATCCCGGCACGGTGAAACGAATCGATGAGGTACATAAAATCCTCCGGACTGCCATAGCGGCTTGTGGGCGCATAGTATCCGGTTACCTGGTAACCCCACGATCCGTAAAACGGATGCTCCATCAGCGGCAAAAACTCGACATGGGTAAAACACATCTCCTTCACATAGTCCACCAGTTCGATGGCCATCTCGGGATATGTCAGCGATCGGTTGTCCTCTTCCGCTTTCCGTCGCCACGAGCCATAGTGAACCTCATATACAGAATAGGGCCTGGGTTGGCCAACGGATTTTTTCCGTTCTGCCAGCCATGCATCGTCCTTCCATTCGAACCTGGGTTTCCACACGATGGATGCCGTACGCGGTGGCGTTTCTGAAAACGATGCGAAGGGATCTGCTTTTTCTAGATACTCTCCGGTATTGGCATGAATGGCATACTTGTATGCCTCACCGTGCCCGACATTCGGAAAGAAACCTTCCCATATTCCTGACTGGTCCCACCGTGGCGTCAGCTTGTGATCACCGTCTTTCCACAGATTGAAATGCCCGATCACAGAAACCGCGCGGGCGTTCGGCGCCCATACAGCAAAGTATGTTCCGTGTGGATCTTCGATCCAGTGCGCACCCAGTTTTTCGTAAAGCCTGTAGTGCTTGCCGGATTTGAATAAATAGATGTCAAAGTCCGTCAGGAGACTGAAAGCCTCAGCGGTATCGTCAGATTTCGTCTTTTTTGCCATGTTTAAGTTCCTCTTTCGGTTGACAATGTACAGTCACAATTCGCCGTCCTGAGCACTCACGCTTTTTCCTCTTCGTACCGTTTCATCAGGTAATAAATTCCTCTCAATGGAATGATTGTCCAATCCGGGCGGCCGTTAAGTTCATAGCCCAGTTCGTAGATCGCCTTTTCCAGCAGAAAGGTCCGGATGAGGATATCATCTCCGGCAGTCAAAGTCGTTCCCATGCCCATTTTTTCCATGTAAGCGCCGAGGTAAAACCGCCCGACGTAATGTTGCCATTGCTCGGCCCACGCTTCCAGGAATTCCAGGTCCCGGTCGCGATAATTTTCGTTGAGCAATATCTTTCCAAACGCGGCATAGTGAATGGACCGCATCATGCCGGCAACATCTTTCAAGGGGTTTTTCTTGAGTCTTCTTTCATTAAAGGAAAGCCCGGGCTCACCTTCAAAATCGATGATTACAAAATCATTCCCTGTGAACAATACCTGGCCAAGGTGATAGTCACCGTGAATCCGCGTTTTTACGGCGTTGATTTTCGTTTGATGGACTTCGCTGAAACACGTCAGGATCTTGTCTTCAAGCGCCAGCACTTTCCGTGCGAATGCCTGCACCTCGGGTGTCAGCTTGTGCATGGAATTTTCCAGCAATGCGAAACGATCACGTACCAGCTTGCGCAGGGAGGAATATAACGAACGTTGGTAGTTGGCCGTGAAATTCTCCGGCGCGAATGCAGGATCCGATGCATCCGAAGCCAACGCCAGGTGCATTTCCGCTGTGCGCTGACCAAGCCGCACCATGCGTTCATAGAACCCTTTCCCAATAAACTCCTGGATGATCTCCGGTGTTTCTTCGAATTTTATCGCCGCAGCATTGATGAGTTTGGGAAGCTTAATGGACTTGGCACCGGCCATCACGCGCTCGAAAAACCGTCCCACAGAATCGACTGCCATGCCCCATGCTTCGCCCTGGTTCTCTACCTTTTGTTGCAACAGGCCGAAGACGATGGTCTTTCCTTCATGGTCGTGATACTCCATGCTGCCGGCATACTTGGGACTGTTTTGAAAGCTCGTGTGCTCTGACAAAAAGCGAACTACCTCCAGGTCCGGGTTGATCTCCTTCTCAAGCTTGCGATAGAATTTAAAGAAATATTTATCGTTATAGATGATGGCGGTATTGCTCTGATCAGATTTAAGAATTTTCGAATCGACTTTTTTATTTTTGTCGATCCGTGCAAATACACTTGAGTTAAATTGCAGTTCCCCGCCGGACTCGTCGCGCAGGCGGGTCTCCTTTTCCATGCTCATGAAAAGATAGTCACGGAACACTTTGTCGTAGCTGCTATCCATGATGAATCCGGCGCGTCCCTGAATCTCTGCACGGCATACGACACTCTGGACGGTGTATTCGACACGCTCAAGGATGCTGTCCGACGGCATGAAGGCGAGCGGAAGGAAGTACAACTCCGGCAACCGTTGTACATAATGTACGTCAATGATCGCCAGGAAATGAACGTCGCCGTCGACTTTCAGCGGGATAGTTCTATGAATGCTGACCTTGCTGATTACTTTTGCTTTTCCGCCGAACCACCTGCACTTTTTCATAAACGGCGGCAATATTTTCCGCTCCAGCTCTCTTATTTCATTGTAATTGTCCAGCAGTCTTTCCCAGGATATATCGGTCTTCAGCAAGGGCAATTCGCCGCTGGCATCAGCCGCCTCCTTTTTATCAGGGGTATCAACCTGGAACCAGAAGTAACCATACGGACCGATCGTGATGTCATAGTCGCCCTGGCCAACGCTCATGAAGCGGTTCTGACTGAATGCTTCGGTAATGTCACAATCCCTGAACGCTGAAAGATTCAAAGTAGCGGCTTGTGAAAACTGAGAAAGGTTAGCGACAACGATAACCCTTTGCTTTTCCAGGGTGCGGGCAAAGGCCAGTACCTTGGCGTTGGATGTTTCGATGACCGTCATAGCGCCACGTCCGAAGAGATTCAGGCGCTTGCGCATAGCCAGGACGTTCTTCAGCCACCACAAAAGGGATGAAGGGTTTTCGTCCTGCGTAGCCACGTTTACCGACTCATAGCGATACACGGGGTCTGTTATCACCGGAAGGTATAACCGTTGAGGATTGGCGGCCGAAAAACCTGCGTTAAGATTCATGTTCCATTGCATGGGCGTTCGCACCCCGAACCGGTCACCGAGATAAATGTTGTCGCCCATTCCGATTTCGTCCCCATAGTAAATCACCGGTGTTCCGGGAAGGGAAAAAAGAATGGTATACAGCAGTTCGATTTTCCGACGGTCGTTATTCAGCATCGGCGCAAGTCGTCGCCTGATCCCGGTGTTTACCTTCGAATGCACCTCGTTTGCATACGCTTTGAGCAGGTAATCCTTTTCCTCTTCCGTCACCATCTCCAGTCCGAGCTCGTCGTGGTTGCGCAGGAACAATGCCCATTGGCAGTTCGCCGGTGTGGCCGGTGTCTGTTCGATGATATCCACAATGGGGTAACTGTCCTCCGTCCGCAACGCCAGGAACATGCGCGGCATCAATGGGAAATTGAAATTCATGTGACATTCCTCGCCATCACCAAAGTAAGTCGCCGCATCTTCAGGCCAGAGGTTGGCTTCGGCGATCAGGACCTTGTTCCTGTAATGCTTATCAATATGGGATCTCAGCTTCTTCAGAAAAGTGTGTGTCTGCGGCAGGTTCTCGCAGCTTGTACCATCCTGCTCAAAAAGAAATGCCACCGAACCAAGCCGAAAGCCATCAACGCCCAGTTTCATCCAGAAGTCCACAATCTTGACCATTTCCATCTGTACTTCCGGATTTTCGAAATTAAGCTCCGGTTGATGGCGGTAGAAACGGTGCCAGTAGTACGCCCTGGCTTCGGTATCCCATGTCCAGTTTGACGTTTCTGCATCCGTGAAAATTACCCGCGCTTCCTTGTATTTGTCAGCCGTATCGCTCCACACATACAGGTCGCGGTAACGGGATCCCGCTTTAGCCTTCCGCGAACGCTTGAACCATGGGTGCTGGTCGGACGTATGATTGAGAATTAACTCGATGATTACCCTTATCCCCCGCCTGTGCGCTTCCTTAAGAAACTGTTTAAAATCGGAAAGCGCTCCATAGTCCGGATGAACGTCGGTGTGATCGGTCACATCGAACCCATCGTCTTTCAGCGGCGAGGGATAGAATGGCAGCAACCACAGCGTGTTGATCCCCAGGTCTTCCAGATAGTCGAGCTTTTGGATCAATCCCTGGAAATCTCCGATACCATCACCGTTGCTGTCGTTAAAAGCCCGGACAGAAACCTCGTAGATAATGGCATCCTTGAACCATTGCGGATCGCCGCTTTTTTGTACGCTCATGTTTACAGCTGTGATTCGTGTATCGAGATTTTAAATAAGTGAAAAGGCAGTTTAAAAGGATCGATCTCAACAAAATTCCACTCCTGCGTCCACGTGTAGTGCTCGTCTGTCATCAGGTCGTGAAGTTTCAGGTTTATGTGTTCACCCAACTGCAGGCGCTGCCGGGGGATCTGTACATATCCTGATTGCCTGGCGTGAGCGTCAAGATTGACAACGATGAGCAGCATATCAGACAGGTCGTCGGTAGCCTTTAAGTAGGCAATCAGTGCAGGGTTTTCCACCAGACAAAACTGGATGTTCCAGGTCGATTGCAGCGCGGGATGATGCTTCCGTGCCTTATTCACCATCGATATGATGTCCGTCATGCGGCTGGTCTTCTTCCAATCGTACTTTTTCACCTCGTATTTTTCGGAATTGAAGTATTCCTCTTTCCCTTCCATCGGAATATTTTCGCAAAGTTCGTACGGCGGACCGTACAATCCATAGTTGGACGACAACGTAGCGGCTAACGCAAACCGGATGATAAAAATATTCTCGTCCTGGTATTGAAGATGGTATGGGAGAATATCGGGTGTATTGGGCCAGAAGTTGGGCCTGAAATAGTTGCGCGAAGGACCGTTCACCAGTTCATTCATATAGGTGATGATCTCTTCTTTGCTCACGCGCCACGTAAAGTAAGTATACGACTGCGTGAATCCCGCCTTGGCCAGAGACGCCATGATCTTCGGACGTGTGAAAGCCTCCGACAGGAAAATAATATCCTCATACTCCCTGTTGATTTCTCCGATCGCCCACTGCCAGAATGGTATCGGCTTGGTGTGCGGGTTATCCACCCTGAAAATTTTTACACCTTGTTGGATCCAGAAAGTAATAACGGATTTCAGTTCCTGCCAGAGTTCCTTCCAGTTCTCTGTCTCGAAATTGAAAGGATAGATGTCCTGGTACTTCTTCGGCGGATTTTCTGCATACTGGATCGTGCCATCGGGACGTTGCTTGAACCATTCGGGATGTTCTGTCACGTAGGGGTGATCGGGTGCACACTGGAACGCAACATCCAGCGCAAGGTCGATATTATATTTCGCCGCTTCAGCAATCAGTTTATGATAGTCGTCCATC
Source organism: Ohtaekwangia sp. (assembly GCA_035628815.1). Classification (GTDB taxonomy): domain Bacteria; phylum Bacteroidota; class Bacteroidia; order Cytophagales; family Cyclobacteriaceae; genus Ohtaekwangia. The sequence continues at coordinate 11,059 of DASPJC010000070.1, forward strand.
GTACCGAGCGCCGGATGAATGGCTTTGTGGCCGCCTTCGTCGCTGCCAATGGCCCAGGGCGAACCCGGCTCCCCCGGTTGTGCCGTAACGCTATTATTCTTTCCCTTCCGGTTCACTTTACCGATCGGGTGAATGGGCGGAAGGTACAATGTATCAAATCCCATCGACGCAATCCGCGGCAATAATTTAATAACATCCCTGAAAGTACCGTGACCACCTTCCAGTGAAGCTGATCGTGGAAACAACTCATACCATGAGGAGTAGTTTGCTTTGCGATGCTCAACCATCACCCGCAGTTCAGCATTGAGATAGCGCTCATGCTCAATCAGCGGATAATGGTGAACGATATCCTGGAACGGTCCGCTTAACACAAACGCGATGGCATCCTCATAGCTGCCTTTTAATTGCTTCACTGCGTCACCGAGTACATGATTCTTTTTTGCTCCCAATTTTTCCAGCATCTGGATACCTTCCTGCAACTCGACATGGACATCTACTTTCGCCGCCGCTTTCTTTTTAAAGCCGTCATACCAGGTCTCGAAGTGGTCAATCCATGCGATTATGGTAAACGTGTAAAATCCTTTCTCATCCACGGTGAAGGAAGCAAGCCATGTGTCATTCATCACATGCTGCATGTTCTGACGATGCCATCCCTGCGCGCCAGCCTTCTTGAAAAGCACTTGCGCCCGGACATGGTCATGACCGTCGCCGAATATATCGGCGGTAACATCAACGCGCTCCCCAACCGTCCGCTTCGCAGGGTACAGTCCCCCATCTACCTGCGGCTGAACATTCTCAATGATGATCCTTATTTTACCGTCCTGGTCCATTGCCATTAATTTGTTCTTACTTCATTTTAAAAATAAAAGCGCTGTAAGGCCTGAGCACCAAACTAAAAGTAAGATTCTTATCAAATCCAACTTCCGCCTCGCGCCAGATAACATCGCGGGCAATATAGGTCTCGTTGAGATCGAGGCCCATTTGTCCCGCGACATCCCCCGGTATCTTTATCTTTACCGTTTTGGTTTCGCTGTTGTAGCTGGTCACAACTAAAAATTTCTCAGCACCGGCATGGCGAATAAATGCATGCACGTCATTGCCAAAATTACCCGCCTCCTGGTTGTACCGGGTGATGTCATAATAGTCGCCCTGCGTAAAGGCGGGATTTTTCTTCACGAGGTTCAAGAGGTCGCTGTAGAACTGGCGCAGTTGTCTCTGCTCCGGGGTGAGCAACCCGCCATCGTACCTGCCGCCGTTAACCCATCGCTGGTGTTCCGGCACTCCCCAGTAGTCAAAGATCGTCGTGCGCCCGTCATCACCCTGAAATCCCTCGTCTTCCAGTCCCGGCTCGCCTACTTCCTGACCGAAATAGATCATCACCGGTCCCTTGTCAATCGTCGCGCTGACCATCATCACGGGAATACCTTTCCATGGATCGCCGGCAAAAAATTTTGATGCAAGGCGTTGCTCATCGTGATTTTCCACGAAGTGAAGCATGTGCGCATTGATGGGCGCAAGACGTTGCTGAACGGTATGGATATCCGCTGTGCTCCTTCTGCCGGCTAACAAGTGACGAAGGGTATCGTAAAGCAAAACCTTATCGTACAGGAAGTCGAATCTGCCGGTATTGATATAGTTGGCATACTGATCAGGGTTATATATCTCTGCGATAAATACAATGGCGGGGTTAACCGACTTGATCTGCGGTATTACCCAACGCCAAAACTCGACCGGAACCATTTCTGCCATATCGCATCGGAAGCCATCCACTTTTTTGTTCGCCCAGAAAACAAGGATGTCGCGCATCTTTACCCATGTGTCGGGAATCGGATCGAAGTGTGTCTGCCGGCCTTCCCGGATGTCAACGCCATAGTTAAGCTTAACCGTTTCGAACCATTCGTTTACACCGGGGCTTGATGTGAACTGATCATTTCCAGTCACCTTTGCCGGCGTCTCCTCGAATTTCCCATCGAGCGTCGGAAATCCATGCGGACCCAGCGGGCGATAGCCACGCGGTACCTTGAATGATTCGCCCGGCAGGTAGTAGAAGTTGTTTTTAGGGCTGAAGTAAAAAGACTTGTCATCTGTTTCACCCAGGTCTTTCACACCGGCCGGTTTCGCGTCCGACGCATAGCCACGTGCCACGTGATTGGGAACAAAATCGATCAACACTTTCAACCCGTGCGCGTGCGTGCGGTCGACCAGGGCTTCAAACTCTTTCATCCGGTCGGGTACACTTACGGCCAGGTCGGGATTGACATCGTAATAGTCTTTGATCGCATAAGGAGATCCGGCACGACCTTTTACAACGTCGGCATCATCCAAGGGAATACCATGAGCGGTGTAGTCGGTAAGTACCGCATGCTCGATAATCCCTGTATACCAGATATGCGTGGCGCCGAGCTCCCGCAAAGAAGTAAGGGCCGCGTCATTGATGTCATTGAATTTTCCCACGCCGTTTTCCGCCGCCGTACCAAAGGGTTTGTTGACTTGTGTGGTGTTGCCAAACAAGCGGGTAAAGGCCTGGTAGATGATGATCTTGCCTGAAGCTTCTTCCATGTTTTCGGCCGGCGGAATTTTTTCTTTTTGTCTGGCGCAGGAAACTACTAACGCCATGCCTGCAAGGTAGAGGAAAACTTTTCTCATAGGCCTTTAATATAACAAGAAAAGGCAGTTATTAGCCCTGCCTTTCCCAAAAACGTTTGCGGTAACTATTTAAAACGGCCGTTGAATTCTCCGTGACCTGACATAGTAAAAAACCAACACTGCGATACAGATGGCCAGCCCTATAAATTCGCGTGATTCCTCAATGTAGGGATATTGCATTTTGGCGAGGTCATCGAACAAACCAACCTTGTTGTCGCTTTGCAGCCAGTCGATCACCCCGTTCACGAAGAGCAGACTGTAAAGCACAAAAATGGCGATGGTTCCGAGCAGAAATTTCTGCGGATAGAATTCGAAAATTGCCATCACACAGTAAACGGCCATCACGCCATAGATAAGAATCCAGACCACGGGATCGGGGTCATTAACCTGGAGGAACGCAAAGACCAGGAACATAATGGCTAGAAAAAAATTCAGGATACGCATGGGTTCTCGGTTTTATTCGGGCAAAAAAAAGATGTCGGGCGAAGATAACGCCCGACATGCTTTTTAGTGTTTTAAGGAAGCATTAAAGTATGGTTTTCAAATACTTCGCACAGTTCTCGATGCTATCGATCGGTTCGCCGGGGTACGACTCCTGTTCCACATAGAACTCCTTCATCCCTGAAAGTTTTGCTTTGGCAAAAATGGCTTTATAGTCGATCGTGCCCGTGCCTACATCCGCATTCTTGTTGCGATCCGCCTTGTCCATATCCTTCACATGCCATTGTTCAAAGCGTTTGGGGTATTGTTCAAAATACTTGATAGGATCATGCCCCGCATTGACGACCCAGAAGATATCCATCTCGATGCCCACCTTTTTGGGATCAAGATCCTTCAACATCAGGTCGAAGGGAATCTGGCCGTCAACCGTTTCGAACTCAAAAGCGTGGTTGTGGTAACCGAAGCGAACACCCGCAACATTGCAGACTTCCCCTGCAGCGTTGAGGTCTGCGATGATGCGTTTATAATCGTCGATCGACTTGCGCTGATCTTCGCTGATGTAGGGAACGACCATGTAATTCTGGCCGTGTTTCTCGGCGTCGTCCACAGCCTTTTTCCAGGTATCGCCTTTGATCTGGTCGAGGCCATAGTGACCGCTGGTTACTTTCATGCCAAGGCTCTTCACGTAGGCGTTAAAATCCGCATAGCGCATACCAAAGATGCTTCCTTCCTTGTAGCTGTACGCCTCGAGATGTTTGTAGCCGAAGTCTGCAACTTTTTTCAAAACACCTTTGGGATCCTGCGGAATGGTGCTGCGTAGGCTGTACAGTTGAAGTCCCAGTTTCTTTTTCGCACTCCCGGCCGCCATAAATGACGGAAGGGTTAAAAGGCCTGCAGCCGCAAACGTAGCGTTCTGAACAAATTCTCTTCTCTTCATGGTTGATATTTGGGTGTATTGGTTTTCGGGGTAATTAATCCTTGGGCGTTTCGCCATCAAGGGAAAGGACATACATCGCCATTTTCTCGG
>DASPJC010000071.1:0-6112 GCA_035628815.1 Ohtaekwangia sp.
GGCAGCATGCAGGCTTTATTCAGACGCACATTGGATCTCCGATATCGCTTTCGGGGGCGCGATCGCGTGGTTTTGTTCGGAAGCCGCCATCAGGTCACTGGAGGGAAACAAATACAGGATCAAAAAGCCCAGAAAGGTTGACTGGAACGTTTCTCCTTACTACACCGGATTAAGTTTCCGCGGAACGTTTTAGAACTACTCTTTGAACGTCATGGTGACACCGATGCCGGCGTGAAGAATATCCCACACCGCCAGGTAATCGGTGTTCTGAATGTAGCTCACCAGTTTGAGCTCATTGGTACCGAGATCAACGTACACTCCGATCGACTCAATGGTGTTGCTGCGTTTAAGTTTCCGTGAAACGCGGCTGCCGATAAAAATGTTTGGCCGCACAGCTTCACTCCACCAATAGTACTTTGAAGGGTAATGATCTGGAAGGTCGGTGGAAAATTCAGTGCCAAAACTGTAGGTTATATAAAACCCGGCGGTAAGGGGTACCAGCTCCCAGTCGGGAAAACGATCAATCTTCCAAACCCGGTGAGTGAATTTCAGCGTGGCGATCAGTACATTGTCGTGACCGCTTCGTTTGGGCAGCAGGCCGGCATAAATATCAAGGTCGGATCTTTGCCTGAAAAGTTTATAGCCCCCGCCCAGGGAGAACATGCCCATGCTTCCTGCATACTGGAATTTAGCATGGTCGGGCAATAGCCAGTAACGCTTTTGTGAGATGGTAGTGTCCTGCGCTTTCGCCGACAGGCAACTCGCTACGAGAAAGACCAGGGCAACCATAATGACACGCATCAGAAATGAACTAATTCGATACCATAAAAATCCTGGCAGACCTTGACCACAACGTAAAACCTTTCCTGCACCGTCGTGGTAACGATACACCGGATATTATCGGCCATCAGCGTGTCGTTGTACGCATGCTCATGCGCATATAGCCCGAGCTTTACTTTACCGGAGCTGGTCATCAGATCTTCATACGCATTTCTCAGCGCCGGATCAAAATCCGGATGGTACGGTGGAACATGGGCGACCATAAACGCCTTGTCGACGTCCGGGTCGCCTGAGAGAGACGCGAGCTCTGACTGAAGCCACTCCAGGTCGGGAATTTTGCCGTTGAAGTCGTACTCCAGCGAATTTGTATTGTGGCAGATAAACTTTGCTCCGCCGGAAACAAAAGAGAAGTCGGTCGGGCCATACATTTCTTTAAATACGGTTGCACCGGCGCCGACGAGGTCGTGGTTGCCAATGAGCGCGATATAAGGCGGCTCGAGGTCGGACAGGATGTGATGAACCCATTCAAACTCTTCCCGCAGGCCGAAATCGGTAATGTCGCCAGCAACGATAACAAAGTGGACATTTTGCTGATTCGCACTGGCGACGAAATCTTCTGTTTCATCATAGAACCGCTGCGTATCGCCGGTAAGGATAAAACGCAAGGTATCGGTAACCGGCAGCGATTGTATCCTTTTAATGGCTTTTGCGTTGAGGTGCTTTTCGCTCTCCTTTAACCGGGTCTCAAAAGGGTGGTATTCGAACAGGGAGCAGGATGCAACCAATACTGCAACCGGAAGAAAATAAAGCCCACCGGCCAGGCTGTATTTATTCATACCGCAAACTTGTAAAAAGGCGGTTGCATTAGCAAGCCTCGTCGAAAACAAGCAACATCAAAAGGTCAGCGCCGTTCCTAATCGAGCGAGATGATCTTGTTTTTGATTGCATACTTGACCAGTTCAACGGTGTTTTTCAAGCCAAGCTTTTCAAGGATATTCGTCTTATGCGTTTCCACGGTTTTGATGCTGATAAACAGCGTATCGGCAACTTCCTGGTTGCTTTTGCCTGAGGCGACAAGTTCCAATACCTCACTTTCCCTTTTGGTCAGCCCCTGAACGATTTTGCGTTCGCGTTTGCGTCCCTGCTGTTCCGCGCTACGGAAGTCCTCGAAGATCAGGTTAGTGATAGCCTCGTTAAAAAAGGTTCCGCCCTTTCTGACCGCATGAATGGCATCGACCAACGTAGCTTTACTGGCGTCCTTTGGCAGGTAGCCGTCGATTCCGCACTTGATCCCCGTCGAGACGAATTCTTTTTTTACTTCAGATGAGATGATGATCACCTTGATGGATTTATCCTGTTCTTTGATCCAGCGGGTTGCTTCAAGGCCCGTCATCCCGTGCATGACAATGTCCATCAGGATAATGTGCGGCGCGTAATCTTTGAAACTGTTGACGGCTTCCTCTCCGCTTGATAATCCACCGACGACCTCAATATCATCAATCTGGCTCAGCATGGACGCAACCCCGTCACGCAGGATGGTATGGTCATCCACCAACAAGACCCTGATCTTCTCACTCATGTTTTTTGTTTGTCTGATTTTTAAGAACCGGGTTTTTATCGAACGTTATCGCGATGCTGGTACCCGCTCCAACGGCACTTTCAATTTTCAGATTTCCTTCCAGGGCTTCAACCGCTTTTCTCACGATCGACAGTCCGAGCCCCGTGCCCTTGATCTCACCAACGTTCTTCCCACGGTTAAAAGGCTGAAATACTTTTTCCATATCGTCCGCGGCTATGCCAATACCCTTGTCGGTGACCCGGCAATGGAGGATATCGTTTTCAAACCTGACTGACAACAACACTTCATTCGCTCCGGGTGAGAACTTGATCGCATTGCTTATCACATTCACCATAATATTCCGGAGAAGCTTCTCGTCACTCATGATAAAGATCTCGGGATGCGAAAATTCCGTCTGGACCTTGTGTGTACTGTTTGTGCTGTTGCAAACCTCCGCGATAATTGTCTTCAACAGGCCGATCAATTCAATGTTTGCGTAAGTAGGCTTCAGCAAATTAACTTCACCCTTCCGCACCGTCAGAATATCATTGAGCAGGGTACGCATCATCTCCGCTTGCTTTAAAATATTCTGCAACGCTTCCCCATCGCGTTTCCTGAGCTTCGGATTGGAACTGATGAACTTGGCAGAAGCCTCTATCGCGCTGATCGGGATCTTGAATTCATGCGAAGCGACAGACACGAAACGCTTTTTCTCCTCCACCATTTGCTTTTCATTCTCGAGTACGACGCGAAGTTTCTCCGTGCGGTCCTGGACTTTCTGTTCCAGCAAATTGCGGTAGTTAGAGAGCTCGGTAATATCCTGCCCCACGAACGTGGCACCGATCACTTCACCGGATGTATTGAATTTAGGTGTGGCGTTGACCAGGGTAATAATGGTATTCTCCCCTGATTTCATGGGCAACTCATAATTACTGATCACTTCGCCGTTGAATATCGCCTGAAGAAATTTTTTAAAACCGTCGTGGTACGCGGGATCGATCACACGCTCGATTTTTTGGGCAAAGACATCATTTTTGCTGAGCTGCGTCAGGCGGGCCGATTGATTATTCCACTCTGTAACGTAGCCCCTGGAGTCCACGCTGAATATAATGGCATTAGCATTTTCAATGAGTCCCGAAAATTCCCGGACGAGCTGCATGGATTTTTTTTCAAAGATCTTGTGGGGAGTGATCTCATGAGAGACGACGCAGGTCTGGACCGGCTCTCCTTCGGTGTTGTAGATGGGATTATACGAAACCTCGAAGTAGAACGAGCGGCCGTTTTTGTCTTTGTATTCCGCTTCCGACGTTTGCGTATTGCCTTTGACCTTGGTCTGGGAGAGAATATACTCTACCAATCCTTTGCGCTCACTTGAAATAATATCAAGATATGGAACGCCCGGCGCAATGGGTGTACCACGCAAAAAATCAAAGCCTTTTGCCGCCTTGTTGTAAAACATAACGTCGTCACGTTTGTCCAGCACAATTACCGGAACAGCTGTCTGTTCAAAGACAGCATTATTAAGGCAGCCTAACATGTTATCCGATGAGCCCATACGTTAATTATTCCATTCATGATGAACAGGAGGACGCATTTCGCGTTCAAAATGGCAAAAACTTGCCATACAACCTATTTGTAACCTGGCGAAATGAGGAGCAAGCCGGTTACAGCAGCATGTCCACGGATGGGCTAGTCTAATCTAATCAATTTTTAACAATTAATTCAATGGGCGGGGAAAGAATCCGCCTGAAACAGAAAGACGGTCATGGTTTTAGGGCCGTGGGCACCCAGTACAAGCGACTGTTCAATGTCAGCCGTTTTCGAAGGGCCAGCGATAAAAACCCCGAAGTCGTAATCCATTGACGCAATTTTATCATACGCATGGTGCAGGTCAGCGACGATGGCAGAAGGGGCGACGATCACGGCCAGGTGCTGACAAATAAAAGGCGTTACCCTTTCAGAAAGGTTGGCAATCCATACCGCGCCGTTCTCGGCAACGGCAAGATCGCTTTCAAGCACTGCCAGGTCTACATCGAAAAGAGCGTGAGGTTTCCCGGGCGCTTCATCCCGGTAAAAAGTAAGTTGTGGGCAGGTCGTTACAACGCGGTCTTCCCCGGTGAAGGTCGACCGTATATAGTGTTCTATCTCCGCATATGAATTTACCCGGATAACCTGTCCACCGATGCCTTCCAGCAGCGCTATGAAAGCCGATACATGATCACCGTCGGTAAGTTCAAGGGAACCTTCGTCAGGCAACGGTGTCAGATCAGGCTGGTTCCCGGCAACTGCTTTCAGCATGATATCGCGCGCGCTCATGAATTTTTGCCTTTGTTTTTAATATACCACTCCCGGAACGACTGTCGCGGAGATTCCGGCATATCGCGGCGCCGATACCATGGGTTTAATTTGTTATTGACCAGAAAAGAAATGTTGCGCATCATCCATCGCCCCGCTTTTCCTGCTGATTTAAAAATACTACTGTTGGACAGAACAGCGCTCATTGTTCTTATTCCCATTGTCTTTCCTGTTGTGACATGGCCACTTTTAACCAATACCTGCCGCCATTTGTACAGTTGCTGGTGGATGTCAATTTTCACCGGGCAAACATTGGTACATGAACCGCACAACGTAGAGGCAAAGGGCAGATCGGCGAATTTTTCCATATCCAGGTTTGGCGCCAGAATGGCACCGATGGGGCCCGCAATGGTCGTATGATAACTGTGTCCGCCGCTTCGGCGGTAGACAGGGCAGGTATTCATGCAGGCGCCGCACCGGATGCACTTCAGGGAATTCCGGAAGTCCGGCCGCGACAATTGTGTAGTCCTGCCGTTGTCCACCAGGATGATATGCATCACCTGGCCCTTGCGCGGGCGCTTATAGTGACTCGAATAGGTTGTGATGGGCTGTCCGGTTGCGCTACGGGCCAGCAATCTCAAGAACACGCCCAGGTGTTTTCGCTTCGGAATAATCTTTTCGATACCCATGCTGGCAATGTGTACATCGGCCAGGTGTACACCCATATCTGCATTCCCTTCATTGGTGCAAACCACAAATTCGCCGGTTTCAGCAACCGCAAAATTGACCCCGGTCAGGGCTACTCTGCGGGTAAGAAACACGTCACGAAGATGTTTGCGCGCCGCCTGTGTCAGTACCACGGGATCGCAATTACCTTCCGGGGTTCCAAGATGCCGGTGAAACAACTGGCCGATCTCTTCTTTTTTCCAGTGGATACAGGGCATCACGATATGGCTTGGCGCTTCATTGGCCAGCTGTACAATCCGCTCGCCCAGGTCCGAATCGATCACCTGGATACCATGCCCGGCCAGGTACTCATTGAGGTGGCATTCTTCCGTCAGCATGGACTTGCTTTTTACGAGCCGGTCGGCCTGGTGGGCTTTCATAATCGACAGCACAATTTCGTTGTGCTCCTGCGCATTCATTGCCCAATGTACCTGGACGCCATTCGCGAGGGCGTTCTTTTCAAACACCACGAGATAGTCGTGAAGATTTGACAGCACATTATTCTTGATCTGCGAAGCCTGTTCGCGAAGGGCTTCCCATCCGGCGATCCGGTTTACGGCGAGATCCCTTTTTTGCCGCACCCACCACAGCGTTTCGTCATGCCAGTCCACACGGGCCTCATCCGCATTGAAACGTTCCGAAAGAGACGCATGATCATTTGATACTGATGCCATGAATTTATTATTGATCATCCGTTCTGCAGCGGCAAATTATCTGAGTTCCCGTTTACAACACTCATGCTATGCCTGTGCG